>NZ_JBAWUK010000013.1:20377-76965 GCF_037079935.1 Stenotrophomonas maltophilia group sp. Smal12
TTTTTTATTAATGTTTACTTAAATATAAATAATAAATATTTTTTATTTTTTATAATCATTATATATTATTGAGGACACGGGCCCCCCCACCCGGACCCCCGCAGACTGCGTCGGGGGGGGGGGGGGGGGGGGGGGGGGGGGGGGGGGCGGGGGGCGGGGGGCGCCCCCCCCACGCCGCGGGGCCGCCCCCCCCCCCCCCCCCCCCCCCCCCCCCCCCCCCCGCCCAACCACGGAATGCACGCTGTTGCCGTTGCTCCGGTTTGTAGCGGGTGCAGGGCGCAGCCCTGCAAATAGCCCTACCCCCGCGGTCGGCTGCGCGAGGGCACCAGTGCGAATGTATCCACCGCCAGCTTCTCGGCGTGGTTCAACCACGCGCGGATCTCCAGATCGTCCACTTCGTGATCCAGCCCGAACGACACATTGATCTTGCCGTTGGCATCGGGCTGCACCCACTGCTGGGCCAGCACCACCTTGCGCTGCGAGGACACCGCTTCGATCCAGAAGCCGCGGTCCGGGCGCGTGCTCGCCACCAGTTGCAGCATGTACTGGCCGGCACGCGTACGGCGTCCCTTCTGGGTGATCATGTGTGCCTGGCGTACGCTCGGGCGCGGGCCCTGGAGCGTATCCAGCGGTGCATCCACCGCGATGCCACCGCGCAGGTCGTTGTCGCGGTACAGCTTGATGCCATTGTCGCGGTTGACGAGCAGGGCGCACCAGTCGCCGTCGGCCGAGCCGTCCTCGAACGCGGTGCAACGGTCGACGTAGGCCAGGGTGTTGTCCGGGTTGGCATCATCGAACTGGCGCGAGGTGTTTTCCAGATACACGGACTTCAGGCCCCAATCCTTGTCGTACTCCAGCAGCACCGGCGGTTGCACGTGCTGCAGGCCAACGACCACCTGGTCATCGCCATCGATCTTCAGCTCGCGGGTCGGCTGGCCCAGCCACAGCGAACGGGCGAAGGCCAGGTACTGCGGGTAGTCGCGGCCATCATCGCGGCGTGCGGCCACGCTGGCGCTGGGCGCGCGCTGCGGGTCGATCAGCGAACGGCCAAAGCCCATCGTCTTCAGGTTCGGGTCCAGCAGGCTGAGCAGGGTCGCACCGGAATCCAGGGTGGTGCCAGCGTCGGCACTGAGCTGCTGCGGGGCAATGTCGTCGCCGAGGAACAGCAGCAGGTTCTCGCGCTTCTGCTTGGCCAGCACGTGGCTGAGATCGTTGGGCATCGCCAGGTGGTCGGAGGCGATCACGATCAGCGTGTCCTTCCCATACGGGCTGGCCTGGATTCGCTCGACCAGCTGTGAGATCAGGCGGTCGGTGCACTTGAGTGCATTGAGCAGGCCGATGTTGCCGTACCCGCTCCGGTAGCGCTCGCCCTTGCACGACACCGGCAGGTGGCCCGCCGGGTGGTGGGTGTCCATGGTCAGCGTGGTCAGCATGAACGGTGAACCGGCGCGCGAGAGCTGCTCGAAGCGCTGGTAGGCGGTGTCCAGCAGCACGTCGTCGTGCACGCCCCAGGCCGAGTAGTGGATGCGGCCGATCTTCTTCTGCTGCTTGAACCATGCCAGGTCATGCACTTCGTCAAAGCCATGGCTGGCCAGGAACTGGCCCTTGCCGGCGAACTGGCCGTTGGCGCCGCCCAGGTAATGGTTGGTGTAGCCCTGCTGCTTCAGGTAGTCGCCCAGGCACACCGCCTTGGGCAGGAAACTGCCCATGCGGTCCATGCTGTTCTCGTCGCCCTGCGAGGTGGTCAGCGGCACGCCGCACATTGACGACACCAGGCCGGCGATGGTCCAACCGCTGCCTTCGGCCGAGGCCAGGCCACGCACGTCAAGCGACTTGGACGCCAGGCGGTTGAGGTTGGGCATCAGGCCGGGAAACACGGCCTCGTCCAGATAGGTGCGTTCCAGGCTTTCACCGTAGATCCATACGATGTTGCGCGGGCGCTGCAGCGGTTGAGTCGGCACCTGGTACTCGGGGGCGATACGGGCGAAATCGACCGGGCGCAGCTGCTGGTAGAGGCGTTGGCCGTCACGGGCCAGCGGGCTGATCAGGATCGTGGCCACCCACACGGTCGCGAAGCCGGCGAACAGCGCGCCACCGTGGCCGGGCCGGCGCCAGCGCTTCACCCGCGTGGCAAACAGCGGCAGCAGCGAGACCAGCGCCAGCACGATGAAGCCGGCGATGTAGCCCTTGAAGTCGGAGACACCAGCGCCTTCCATGTCGGCGCCGAGGTGATAAAGCGTGGCGGCGTTGAGCCCATCACCGGACAGCTTGTCGATCAGCCACCACGCGCTGAGCATCAGCAACAGCAGCGAGAATGCACCGGCCTTCCACCACACCCACTTGTCGGACGCGAGGAACAGCCAGCACAGCAGCAACAACGACAACAGCAGTATCCAGAGCATAGGCAGCTTCGGCAGTGACGGGGTGGTGGCGATGGACGTCGTACCGACGCGTGTCCATCCGACCGGCGCTGCTGCAAGCACATCCACATGACAGGCCGATGACCCGATAGTGCATGCACGAAGCTGACTGAAATGTTTGTTGAAAGGATGCGCGTGCAATCACGCCGCGAAGGTAAAACGAGCGTGAAAGGCTTCGTTGGATTGCATTAAAAACCGCATGAATACGCGGCTTTTCGCCAATGCATCAGCGGTGCCCGCGTTCCTCGCGCGCCCGCGCGCGACGATCGAACAGCAATGCACTGGTAACGATGCCCAGCCCCAGCACCACGCCGATCAACAGCAGTATCAGTGCGATGAGGGGATAGCCAAACAGGTGCCAGCCGGTGTCGATCTTCATCATCATTGCCGCAGCCATGATCAACGCGGCGCTGATGATGCCGGCCGCCACGCGGTTGGCGATCTTCTGCAGGTTCTCCATCAGGCGTGATTCTTCCAGCCCGGTCACCTTCATCTGCAGGCGGTTCTCGGCCAGCAGCGCCATGATGTCCGACAGCTTGCGCGGCCCGTCGCGCAGCAGCTGCTGCAGCTCCATCGCCTCGCTGGCGATGTTGGCCGCCGACAGGGATTTCTTCAGGCGCGCGCGCATCACGTGCTGCAGTTGGCGCTCGACGATGCGGCGCGTGTCCAGCTCCGGCGCCAGCAGCCGGCACACGGTTTCCAGGTTGAGCAGGGCCTTGCCCAGCAGGCTCAGTTCCGGCGGCGTGCGCAGCCCGCAGGCAGTGGCGATGCGCACCATGTCCAGCACCACGCGGCCTTCGGAGAAACTGCCACTGGCGGCGTAGCGCGCGATCAGCTGGCCGGTCTCGCGCAGGTAGCGCTCTTCGTCGAAGGCCTCCAGCCGCGTACTGATGCTGATCAGATCGTCGGCCACTTCTTCGCCGCGGCCATCGACGGCGGCGAACAGGATCTTCAGCAGCCGCTCGCGCAGGCGCGGCGGCATGTGCGCGACCATGCCCAGGTCGAAGATCGCCAGCCGGCCATCGGGCATCACCCGCAGGTTGCCCGGGTGCGGGTCGGCATGGATCTCGCCATGCACGAAGATCTGGTCCAGGTAGCCGCGGATCAGCGCCGCTGCCAGCGGATCCATGTCCTGCTCGGTGCGGCGCACGCCAGAGATCGCATCCACACGCACGCCGGTGGCGAGCTCCATGGTCAGCACGCGCTGGCTGCTGTAGTCCCAGATCGGCTGCGGTACCCACAGGCGGCGGAAGGGCCGCAGATGCCGTCCGAAGCGGGCCAGGTTCTCGGCCTCGGTGTGGTAGTCCAGCTCCTGCATCAGGGTCTTGGCGAACTCGTTGAGCCAGTCGCGCAGGCGCACGCGGCGGCCCACCTGGGTCAGATGATCGGCGGCCAGCGCAAAGCTGCGCAGCGCTTCCAGGTCCGAGCGCAGCTGCGCGGCCACTTCAGGCTTCTGCACTTTCACTGCCACCTGGCGGCCATCGTGCAGCACCGCGCGATGTACCTGCGCGATCGACGCACAACCCAACGGCTCGGGATCGAACGAGGCAAACAGCTTGTTCACCCCCACCCCCAGCTCCTGCTCGATGATGGCGTGGATGCGCTCGACCGGGATCGGCGCCACCTTTTCCTGCATGCGTTCCAGGGCGGTGGCGAACTCCACCGGCACCATGTCCGGGCGGGTGGACAGCATCTGGCCCAGCTTGACGAAGGTCGGCCCCAGGGCCTCCAGGTCACTGACGAACTGTTCCGGGTTGCCATCGGCGGGCACGTCGGCCTGGTTGCTGGCGGCGTCCAGATTCATGCCGGAGAACACGCCCGAATGGCGGTAGCGCAGCAGCAGGCGCAGGATCTGGCTGCGCCGGTTCATGCCTTTGACCAGCGGAGGATTGCCATTGGCGGTGGGCGGATTGCTCAAGCGGAACTCCCATGCGGCAAGGACGGTAGTGCCGGCCGCTGGCCGGCTATGTCCGGATTCGGCAGTGTCGCCGGGGGAAGGTGGGCATGCGGTGAACCCCGCAGCTATCGCAGAGGCCGGCGGATCGGTCAGAATCCGCTCATTCCCATTCTTGGACGCCCCATGGCCGGTGCCAGCCTGTTTGCCCTGCTCGACGATATCGCCTCCCTGCTCGACGATGTCTCGGTCCTGACCAAGGTCGCGGCGAAGAAGACCGCCGGTGTGCTGGGCGACGATCTGGCGCTGAACGCGCAGCAGGTGACCGGAGTCAACGCCAACCGCGAACTGCCGGTGGTCTGGGCGGTGGCCAAGGGCTCGCTGGTCAACAAGGTCATCCTGGTGCCGGCGGCGCTGGCGATCAGTGCGCTGGAAGCCTGGCTGCACAGCCGCGGCTGGAACGTGCCGCTGATCGTGCCGCTGATGATGATCGGCGGTGCCTTCCTGTGCTTCGAAGGCGTGGAGAAGCTGGCGCACCGCTTCCTGCATTCCTCCGATGACGATGCCGAGCGCCAGGCCGAACGCCGCAAGGCGCTGGCTGACGCGCAGGTAGACATGGTCGCGTGGGAGAAGGACAAGGTGAAGGGCGCGATCCGCACCGACTTCATCCTTTCGGCCGAGATCATCGTGCTCACCCTGGGCGTGGTCGCCACTGCGTCGTTCACCAACCAGATCCTCACGCTGAGCGTGGTCGCACTGGCGATGACCCTGTTCGTCTATGGGCTGGTGGCGGGCATCGTCAAGCTCGATGACGTTGGGCTGTACCTGTCGCGCAAGGGCGGTGCCATTGCCGCCTTCGGTCGCGGGCTGGTGGCGTCGGCGCCGTGGCTGATGAAGTTCCTGTCGGTGGCCGGCACCATCGCCATGTTCCTGGTCGGCGGCGGCATCCTGGTGCACAACGTGCCGGCCCTGCACCACGCGGTGCAGGCGCTGGGCGGCGAAGGGCAGTGGGGCTGGCTGGTGAGCGCGGTGGGCAACATGGTGGTCGGCATCATCGCCGGCGCCATCGTGCTGGCAGCGGTGACCGGGTTCCAGAAGCTGCGCGGGAAATGATCTGTAGAGCCGAGCCCACGCTCGGCTGCTCTACGGCGCTGCGCGCCGCCGCCTGAGCATGGGCTCGGGCGCTACAGCGTCTGCACGCTGGATCATCAGCCCGCCTGCACGCGGTTCTTGCCCTGCCGCTTGGCCGCATACAGCGCGTCATCGGCGCGCCGCAGCAGGGTTTCGGTATCGTCACCGGGCTGCCACTGCGCCAGCCCGGCGCTGAAATGCACCGGCACGCGCTGCTCCTGCACGGTCAGCACGCGATGGGCCAGCGAGCGCTGCAGGCGCTGCACGGTGGCCATGCTGTCGGCGCCCTGGGTTTCCGGCAGCACCAGCACGAACTCGTCGCCGCCCAGCCGTGCGATGCCGTCGGTGGCGCGCAGCAGCAGCTTGCACACGGCCACCAGGTGCTGCAGCAACGCATCGCCACCGGCATGCCCGTGCGCGTCGTTGGTCTGGTGGAAATCATCCAGGTCGATCACCGCTACGCCCAGCGGTGAGTTGTTGCGCGCGGCTCGGGCTAGCTCGCGCTCCAGCAGTTCGTCCAGGCCACGGCGGTTCAGCGCCTGGGTCAGTGGATCGATGCGTGCCAGGTCACCAGCGGCGCGCAGTTCCTGCTCCAGCTCGGCAATGCGCTGCTCTGCACGCTCCACTTCCTGCCGCGCATTGGCCAGGTGATCGCGGGCCTGTGCGGCCTGCTGCTGCACTTTGCCGGTATCGCGCATCACCTCCTGCAGCAGCTGGTTGAGGTCGGCGATGCTGCGCGCCTCGCGCAGCTGCAATGCGTAGCTGCCAATGCGGTCGTGATACTCGCCGGTACTGGTCGCCATGCCGTCCATGCGCTCGATGAACTCGCCCATCAGCCCACGCATCGCCGCCTTCGAATCGTCGATGCCCTGGCGCAGCAGACCCTGCTTGTAGATCACTTCGCGCAACTCGGCGCGGGTGCGCTCGACTGCCTCGGCTTCCAACGGACCGTCCAGCAACTGGCGCACCGCCGCGATCTGGCCCTGCAGCCAGCTGCGGTCATCCAGCAGCTCGCTGACGTTCTCCAGCAGCAGCGCGAACAGCTCCAGCAGCAGCGCCTGCTGCTCCTGCCAGCTTTCGGCACGCACGCCGACCTGGTGGCCAAGTTCGCGCACGCCCTGTTCGATTGGTTCCAGGGCCGTGCCCGGCTGCCATTGGCGCAGGCGCAGGGCCAGCGCCTGCGCCTGCTCGCGCAGGTCCGGGTCGTGCTGCAGCAGGGCCACCACCGCACCGCCCAGCAGCAGCCGCAGCTGCTCGGACAGGCGCAGGCTTTCCGGCTGCCCGTCCGGCGAATGCTGCTCGATGGTACGGATGTACTTGTCGATCAGCTGCCGCATCGCGCGCCCATAGCGCGGCCAATCGGCGCTGGCCTGTGCCGACTGCAGGCGGTCGCCCATGTCGCCCAGTTCGCCGGGCAGGGTGGCCATGCCGTTGGCGAACGCTGCCAGCAGCGGTTCCGGCGCATCGGCGCCCGCGAACAGCTGCTGCAGGGCCACGCCACCGCCGCCCTGCAGCACCACGCGGTCACCCCGCCCATCGTCCACGACCGCGCGCACGCGTGCCGGCGGCCCAAGGGCGGTACCGGGGGCAGGGCGGTGGTCGGGCTGGTCCGTCATGGAGCGAATCCTGGGGCTGGCAGGGACTGGTTCGAGCATATCGGCGCGGCCGCCGAGGGCTTGAACGGCTAGGATGGGCGATAGGATGCCGCAGTGGAGGTGGTGATGCGCGTGATGTTGCTGGGGGCGACCGGCCTGGTCGGTGGGCTGACCCTGCGCAGGCTGCTGGACGACCCGCGCTGCGGCGCCGTGGTTGCCCCGACCCGCCGCCCCCTGGCGTTGACTCACGGGAAGCTGGAGAACCCGGTGCTGGCATTCGAAGCGTTGCCCACTTCGCCAGAATGGGCGCGCGTTGACGCGGTCATCTGCGCGCTGGGCAGCACCATCGCCCAGGCCGGCAGCCGCGAGGCCTTCCATCGCATCGATCATGACTACCCGTTGGCGTTCGCACGCCTGGCAAAAGCACAGGGGGCGCAGACCTATGTGCTGAATTCCGCAGCCGGCGCCAACCCACAGTCGTCGATCTTCTACAGCCGGGTGAAGGGGGAGCTGGAGCGGGACCTGCGCGCGCTGGGCTTCAATTCGTTGACCCTGGTCCGCCCAGGGCTGATCGGGGGCGAGCGCAACGAGGTGCGTCGTGGCGAGCGCCTGGCGCTGACGGTGCTGGGCGCTTTGGGGCCGGTCTTGCCGCGTGCGTGGCGGATCAATCCGGCCACCGAGATTGCCAGGGCGCTGGTCGAGGCTGCGTTGGCCCCGCAGCCGGGCGAGCACGTGGTGGCGTCGCGCACGCTGGTCGGCTGATGTCGCGAGCGCTGCGCCTGACCCAGCTGCTGCAGCTGCTGCGCCGTCATCGACGGCCGGTGGCCGGGCAGGCGCTGGCCGAAGCGCTGGGCATCAGCCTGCGCACGCTGTACCGCGATATCGAGACCCTGCGCGAGCAGGGCGCCGACCTGCGTGGCGAGGCCGGCGTCGGTTACCAGCTGGCACCCAGCGATACCTTGCCTCCCATGACCCTGCCACCGGCCGAGATCGACGCGCTGGTGCTGGGCCTGCGCTGGGTCGCCGCGCGCACCGAGCCGGCGCTGGCCGAGGCCGCACGTGATGCCCTGGCGCGTATCGCCCATGTGTTGCCTGCGGCACGCCGCGAGGCATTGCGTGACAGTGGCCTGCGCGTGGGACCTTCGCGTGCTGCGGCCAAGGTGCCGGCAGCACGCCTGCAGGCTGTGCGCGAAGCCGTGGGATCGCAGCAGCGCCTGAAGTTCGCTTACGAGGATGCGCACGGCCAGCGCAGCGCGCGCGTCGTCTGGCCGTTCGCGCTGGGCTACTTCGATGAGGTGCCGATGCTGGCGGCGTGGTGCGAGAGCCGCGAGGATTTCCGCCATTTCCGGCTGGATCGCATCCGCCAGGTGCGTGTGCTGGAGGACTGCTACCGCGTGCCGCGCGCCACCCTGCTGCGGCGCTGGCAGAAGGCCCAGGGCATCGCGCCGGACTGGCTGGATCGCTCATAACCACAGCAACAGCCGAGAGCGGGGGGTAGAGTCGACTCTACCGGTAGTCCCCTCTACTGACAGAATGTGTCAGCAGGCCCATACCACCATGAATGCTCCCAACAACGGAGCTTCCCCATGTTCACGCCCAGCACCCTGCTGCAGTACGTGCACGACGTCGCCACCAGCGCAACCTTCTACAGTGGCATCCTCGGCAAACCACCGGTTGAACAGTCGCCCGGCTTTGCGCTGTTCCTGCTCGGTGATGGTGCCGCACTCGGCCTGTGGCAGCGCGATGACGTGCAGCCTCCGGTGTCCGCGCAGGCCGGTGCCGCCGAACTGGCGATGGTGGTCTCCAACCCCGACGCCGTGCAGCAGATGCACGATGCGTGGCGCGCGCTGGGCGTGCAGATCCTGCAGGCACCAACAACGCTGGAATTCGGCCACACCTTCGTCGGCGCCGATCCGGATGGTCATCGCCTGCGTGTGTACAGCCGTGCCGAGGGTATGGTCGCGCGCGATTGATCGCAGGCGATCTGTAGCCGAGCCCATGCTCGGCTTGCTTCTTGCCTTCATCCACGCATGACGTGGATACATTGCAACGCAGCCGAGCATGGCTCGGCTCTACAGTAGAGCGGCACAAAAAAACGCCGGGCATTGCCCGGCGTTCCTTGTGCTTCAGAGGTGGTGGCCGATCAGCTGGCCAGCGCCAGGTCGTCCATCATCGCGCGCAGGAAGCGGGCGGCTTCGCCGCCGGTCGCCGCGCGGTGGTCGAAGGTGACCGACAGCGGGATTACCTTGTGCGCTTCCACGCCGCCCATCACCGGGGTCATCTGGTGGCGGGCACGGCCGGCACCGACGATGGCCACGCACGGCGGCACCACGACCGGGGTCGCGTAGCGGCCGGCGAACATGCCGAAGTTGGACAGCGAGATGGTGTAGCCGCTCAGTTCCGAGGCGGCGATCGAACGCGATTCCACCTGCTCGCGCAGGCGGTTGACGCCTTCGCGGATGCCGCGTGCGTCGAGCATGTCGGCATTGCGCAGGGCCGGCACGAACAGGCCGTCGTCGGTGTCCACGGCGATGCCGATGTCTACCTGCGCGTGCAGGGTGCGGGTCAGTGCTTCACCGTCGAACCAGGCGTTCATGGCCGGCACCTTCTGCGCGGCAACGACAATGGCGCGCACCAGGCGGGCGGTGACGTCGTTGCCCGGCAGCCAGGCGTGGATGTCGGCGTCGTCGTTCAGCGTGGTCGGCACGACCTTGCTGTGCGCATCGGCCATCACGCGGGCCATGTTGCGGCGCACGCCCTTCAGCGGTTCCGGCTGGCCCTTGGCGACCACGCCCGGCGGCTGGGTGCGCATCGGCTTGCCGGCGGCGGACAGCGGGGTGCGGGCTTCGCTCTGCACCGGAGCAGACACCTGCGCCGGGGCCGGCGCGGCATACGCGGCAGCAACCGGTGCCGGGGCGGCGCCGAGTTTGGCGGTGCCGTTGGCGGCGGCCTGCTTGACGTCGGCCATGGTCACCGCGCCATCGGTGCCGGTAGCGGCCACGCGGCTCAGGTCCACGCCCAGCTTGCGCGCCATCGCACGCACGGCCGGCACGGCCTTGACGCCACCGACGGCCAGTGCTTGTTCGGCGTGCACGGCGTTGGAGCTCTGCATCGCGCCGACCACGGTACCGGCGTCGTCACGCTCGGCAGCGGCGGGCTTGGCTTCTTCCGCGACCACCGGTGCGGCTGCGGCAGGCAGCGGCGGCGGGGTCGGCGCCGACGGTGCGGCGTGGCCATGGCTGTGGCCGGTGTCCTGGCCATCGGCACGCTGCGGCAGGTTCGGGTCCAGTTCGAAGCTGGCCAGCACCGAGCCGGTCGGGATGATGTCGCCGGCGCCGCCGGACAGCTTCAGCACCTTGCCGGAGAACGGCGAGGGCACTTCCACCACGGCCTTGGCGGTCTCCATCGACACCAGCGGCTCGTCCAGCTTGATCACATCGCCTTCCTTGACGAACCACTCGACGATGGTCGCGTCCGGCAGGCCTTCGCCCAGGTCGGGCAGGTTGAAGTTCTTGGTCTGGCTCATTTGCAGTTCTCTTCCAGCAGTTCCAGTTCGCGGGCCGGCAGCCAACCCGTCGCGCCATTGGCGCGCTCGGACCACCACCACCCGCCGTGTTCGTGATGAAGCTTCACCATCTCGCCGCTTTCCACATCCAGCTCGCGGGCGTCGTAGTCGCACAGGGCTTCGGCGCGACCCTCGTCCAGCAGCTGCAACCAGGCAATGGGCGCCCATCCAGCGCGCCCATCGTTGGTGCGTACCCAGGCAAACGCCGGCCATTCCTCGTCACGTACACCTACTTCGACGATCTGGCCGGTGTGGAACCGGAGCGGGTTGGGATACTGGCTGCGGTAAGCCCCCAGAAGGCGGGCCCGCATGTCAGCCGGCCGCCACCGCGCGCTTGGCCGCCGCCACGATCCGCTCAACGCTCGGCAGGTACTTCATTTCCAGGCGGAACAGCGGAATGTGGGTGTCGTAGCCAGTAACGCGCTCGACCGGGGCCAGCAGGTCGTAGATCGATTCCTCGGCCAGGCGCGCGGCGATCTCGGCGCCGAAGCCTGCGGTCTTCGGGGCCTCCTGCACGATCACGCAGCGGCCGGTCTTGGCCACCGATTCGGCGATGGTGGCGAAGTCCAGCGGGCGCAGCGTGGCCACGTCGATGACTTCGGCACTGATGCCTTCGCCGGCCAGCTTGTCGGCCGCCTCCAGGGCTTCCTTCACCTGCGCGCCCCAGGTCACCAGGGTCACGTCGGTGCCATCGCGCAGCACGAAGCAGACGTCCAGCGGCAACGCTTCGCCGTCGTTGACGACCACTTCCTTGTACTGGCGATAGATGCGCTTGGGCTCCATGTAGATCACCGGATCCGGCTCGCGGATCGCAGCCAGCAGCAGGCCGTAGGCACGCTGCGGCGACGACGGCAGCACCACGCGCAGGCCCGGCACGTTGGTGAAGATCGCCTCGTTGGCTTCGCTGTGGTGTTCCGGCGCGCGGATGCCACCGCCCCACGGCACGCGCAGCACCATCGGGCAGTGCAGACGGCCACGCGTGCGGTAACGCAGGCGTGCGGCATGGCAGACGATATGGTCGACCATCGGGTACATGAAGCCGTCGAACTGGGCTTCGGCCACCGGCTTCATGCCCTGTGCGGCCAGGCCGATGGTCAGGCCGGCGATGGTGGTTTCGTCCAGCGGGGTGTCGAGGATGCGGTCCGAGCCGAAGCGCTGCTGCAGGCCGGCAGTGGCGCGGAACACGCCGCCGTTGACGCCCACGTCTTCGCCCAGCACCAGCACCGACGGGTCGTGTTCCAGCTCCCAGGCCAGGGCCTGGGTGATGGCTTCGATGAGGGTGATCGGGGTGGTGGTCATGCTGTCATCTCCGCGCGCGACCGCAGCGCTGTCGGCGGCGTTGGTGTGCGCGCCGGGCGCGCCGTTCTTGATCTCATCCATGGCGCTTCTCCAGGGCGATCGCCTGGGCACGCTGGGCCAGCAGGTCCGGCGGCGGATCGGCATACAGGAAGTCGAACATCGCCTCGACCGGCTGCACCGGCGTGTTGAGGTACAGGTTCACTTCCTCGTCCACGCGCGTGCCGCACTCGGCGACCCAGGCGGTTTCCTCTTCTTCGCTCCACACACCGGCGTTGATCAGGTACTTGCGCAGGCGCAGCATCGGCTCGCGCTGCCAGGCATCCTTCACTTCGGCGTCGTCGCGGTAGCGGCGCGCGTCATCGGCGGTGGTGTGGTCGGACAGGCGGTAGGTCATCAGTTCCAGCACGGTGCCACCGTCGCCGGCCAGCGCACGTTCGCGCGCCTGTTCCATTGCCGCCAGCACCGCGATCAGGTCGTTGCCGTCCACCTGCAGGCAGTGCAGGCCGCCCGCCAGGCCCTTCTGCGCCAGCGTTTCGGCACCGGTCTGGGCCGAGCGCGGCACCGAGATGGCCCAGCCGTTGTTGACGATGCACAGAATCAGCGGCAGCTTGTAGGCGCCGGCCGAGTTCAGTGCCGCGTAGAAGTCGGTCTTGGAGCTGCCGCCGTCGCCGCACACCGCCACGGCGATCTGCGGTTCCTTGTTGAGCTTGAACTTCAGCGCAGCACCTGCCGCATGCAGGCACTGGGTGGAAATCGGCACGCAGAACGGGAAGTCCCTGGCCGCGTTGCCGCCGTAATCGTTGCCGCGTTCGTCGCCGCCCCAGTACATCAGCACGTCGTGCGGGCGTACGCCACGCATGAACATCGCGCCATACTCGCGGTACGAAGGCGCGAACACGTCGTCCTTCTGCATCGCCGCGCCGATACCCACGTGCGCGGCTTCATGGCCCAGGCAGGCGGCATACGTGCCGAGCTTGCCGGTGCGCTGCAGCGCGATGGATTTGCTGTCGAACGTACGTACGAACAGCATCTGCTTGAACAGCGGTACCAGCACCTTGGGGTCGCGCAGCGACGCGGGCAGGTCGTCACGGACGAGCGTGCCGTCCGTGTCCAGGTACTGCAGGTATTCGATCTTGAATTCAGCGGCAACCGTCATTGCGTACTGCACCTTCGACAGAGAAGTTACAAATGATATGAATCGCCATGTTAAGGAACGCGTACGGAATAGCCTTCCTGCGCCGCAACACGGAGATTCCCCGTTTTACCCCTGCCGGCGGGTGGGGGGCCAATAACAACAACGTATTCAGTCGTTGCTGCAAAGCATCAGAATACGCCTCTGGCTGACCGCTGGCGCAACGACCCGATCGGTTCCACGCGCAGGGCCCGCATCGGCCAATGCTCCACGGGGCACCGCACGCCCCGGTAATGGACGGCGCGGCTGCCCGCGCGGCTGGCAACGCGCTACCCTTGCCGCCCCCGATCTGGCCGCACCCATGTCCGTCGACAACAACCAACGCGATCTCGAAGCTGGTATCCACACCGACCTGCAGGGGCGCCTGACCTACGGCGGCTACCTGCGGCTGGACCAGCTGCTCAGCGCGCAGCAGCCGCTGTCCAGCCCGCCGCACCATGACGAGATGCTCTTCATCATCCAGCACCAGACCTCGGAGCTGTGGCTGAAGCTGCTGGGCCACGAACTGCGTGCCGCGATCGGCTTCCTGCAGCGCGATGAAGTCTGGCAGTGCCGCAAGGTGCTGGCGCGCAGCAAGCAGGTGCTGCGCCAGCTGACCGAGCAGTGGTCGGTGCTGGAAACGCTGACCCCGTCCGAATACATGGGCTTCCGCGACGTGCTGGGCCCGTCGTCGGGCTTCCAGTCGCTGCAGTACCGCTACATCGAGTTCCTGCTGGGCAACAAGAACGCGCAGATGCTGCAGGTGTTCGAGCACGACCCGGCCGGGCAGGCGCAGCTGCGCACCGTGCTGGAGGCGCCCAGCCTGTACGAGGAATTCCTGAAGTACCTGGCCCGCTTCGGCCATGCAGTGCCGGCGGTCTACGAGGCCCACGACTGGACCCAGCCGCACGTGGCCGACGACGCATTGCAGCCGGTCTTCGAGCGCATCTACCAGGACACCGACCGCTACTGGCGCGAGTACGCGCTGTGCGAGGACCTGGTGGACCTGGAGACGGCCTTCCAGCTGTGGCGATTCCGACACATGCGCACCGTGATGCGGGTGATCGGCTTCAAGCGCGGCACCGGCGGTTCGTCCGGCGTGGGCTTCCTGGCCAAGGCGCTGGAACTGACCTTCTTCCCCGAGCTGTTCCAGGTGCGCACCAGCCTGCAGGCCGTGCCCCCGGCAGCGCTGGGCTGATCCCCATTCAGCTTGGTTCCCGGCCCGCGGCTGGATCGTTTCAGATGCAAGTTCAGGGAGCAGGCTGCCACCTGCCTCAAACGGCGTGTATTTGACGTGAACGCCAGAAGTCGGTGATCCTCGCGCGTTGCTCCAACTGCACAGCGGACGTGCTCGTCATCCACCGAACCAGGAAATCCGCATGAGCGTAAACGCCACTGCGAACACCCCAGAGCCGGCACTGCCGGACTTCAAGACCACGCTGGGCCACCCGCGCCCGTTGTGGATGCTGTTCATGACCGAGTTCTGGGAACGCTTTGCGTTCTACGGCATCCGCTGGGCGTTGGTGCTCTACATCGTTGCCCAGTTCTACAACGGCAGCGCTGCCGGTGAAGGCGACGCCAGCCGCATCTATGGCGCCTACCTGGCCCTGGTGTACGCCGCGGCCATCTTCGGCGGCTACGTGGCCGACCGGGTACTGGGCTACCAGCGCTCGATCCTGACCGGCGCGATCATCATGGCCGCCGGCCTGTTCATGATCTCGCTGCCGCAGGAGCACATCTTCAAGCTCGGCCTGGCCACGATCATCGTCGGCAACGGCCTGTTCAAGCCCAACATCTCGACCATGGTCGGCAAGCTGTACGGCCTGAAGGACGAGCGCCGCGATTCGGGCTTCACCATCTTCTACATGGGCATCAACATCGGCGCGATGATCGCCCCGGTGCTGACCGAGTTCCTGGCCCGCAAGGTGTTCGGTACCGATGCGATGCCGTCCTACAAGGTCGTGTTCATCGCCTCGGGCGTGGGCATGCTGATCTCGCTGGTGTGGTTCTACATCGGTCGTGCCGGCCTGAAGGGCATCGGCGCACCGCCGGCCGGCGCTGAAGGCTTCGGCCGCATCATCATGGTGCTGGCCGGTGCCGTGGTCGCCATCCCGGTCGCGTACTTCCTGCTGGCCACCGGCGCCACCGCGCTGGCCTGGATCCTGGGCGCGATGTTCACGGCCCTGGCCGTGCTGCTGCTGGTCGAGGGCATCCGCGAGGGCAAGGTGCAGCGCGACCGCGTGATCGCGATGCTGATCATCTTCGCCTTCAACGTGATGTTCTGGATGTTCTTCGAACAGGCCGGCAGCTCGTTCACCTTCCTGGCCGAGAACATCGTCAACCGCCAGTTCGGCGACTGGACCTTCCCGACCGCGTGGTTCCAGTCGGTCAACTCGGTGGCCATCATCACCCTGGCCCCGGTCATCGCCTGGATCTGGGTGGCGATGGGCCGCGCCAATCCGTCCATTCCGCGCAAGTTCGGCCTGGGCCTGCTGTTCAACGGCGCCGCCTTCGCGCTGCTGATGTTCGCCCTGTCGCAGATGGTCGTGGACGGCAAGATCCCGTTCTGGACCCTGTTCATGGTCTACGTCATCCAGTCCGTGGGTGAGCTGTGCCTGTCGCCGATCGGCCTGTCGATGGTGACCAAGCTGGCCCCGGTGCGCCTGGTCGGCTTCGGCATGGGTGGCTGGTTCCTGTCCACCGGCATCGGCAACAACCTGTCGGGCATCTTCGCTGGCGTGGTCAGTGGTGAAGGCGGCATGACGGTCGAGTCGGCCCTGAAGGGGTATACCTTCGGGTTCTGGGCCCTGATCGGCTCCGGCGTGGTGCTGTTCCTGATCGCCCCGCTGATCAACAAGCTGATGCACGGCGTCAAGTAATGATCAGAGGGTAGAAGGCATGCGCAGCAAGCTCGGTGGTGCAATGGTGGTGGTCTGTGCGGCGCTGATCGGCGCCTGTTCCCAACCGCAACCGCCTGCCACCGCCGAGCCCACGCAGCCGCTGGATACCCGACCCACCGAGCCACCGGTCGCTGACCCCAGCGAACCGGTGGCCTCGGGCAACACCCCGGTGGCGGCAGATATCGCCGCCATCGCCGGGCTCGGTGCGCAGTTCGACCCGGCCCGCAACCCCGCCGATGACCTGGCCACCGCCAAGGTGGAAGCCCAGCGCGGCAAGAAGCGCATCCTGCTCGAGATCGGCAACGCCGCCTGCGATCGCTGCCGGGCGCTGGACGAAATGGTCGAGGGCAACGGAGACCTGCGCCGCTTCCGCGACGCCCATTACGTGTGGGTGAAGGTCAACGCCAGCGACGAACAGCCCAACACGGCCTTCTTCGCCCAGTTCCCGGTGATGGAGCGCGACTACCCGCACCTGCTGGTACTGGACGCCGATGGCAGCCTGCTGGTCTCGCAGGCCACTGCTGAGCTGCGCAAGGGCGAAGCCTTCCAGCCTGCGCGGGTGAGCACGTTCCTCAAGCAGTGGGCACCTGACCGGTAGTGCCGGCCGCTGGCCGGCAGGGTGGGGAGGGGCCGGCCGCTGGCCGGCACTGATGCCGGGTCGCATCCACGCATGGCGTGGCTCTACTGCGCGCGCCGTCACACTCCCTGAATCGGCATCTCAACTTCGCAACGCGCTCGCCGTTACCGGCAAGGACCTCAGTCGACATCCCGTCGATGCTACCTACCGGAACGCCCATGCACAGCGACCACGCCGAACGATTGCCCGAACCTGCCAGCCACCTGGCCGAGGGTGGGGCAGGCGAGGGCGTGACTTTGCCGGCGCAGGAAACCCTGTTGGACGACGCCGGCACCGGCGAGGACACCGTCGAACTGGCCCCGCCGCGCCATCGCCTGCCGCAGATCGCGCTGCCCGATAACGTGGTGCTGAAGGGTGCGGTGCAGAAACTGGTCGAGCAGAAGGCGCGGCTTGATGCGCTGGCCGCCGAAGGCCAGCTGGCCGGGCTGCTGCCGCCGGAATGGCAGGGCCATGGCGCGCGCGCGATCGAGCTGTCCACCTTCATCCAGGGCGTGCTGCCGTTCCTGCAGACCGGGGAGCGTGGCGAAACCGCGCCTGCCCGTCTGCCGGTGCGGCACGTGCTGGGGGATGACAGCCGATGGGGCCTGGAGGATGTCACCGAGCCGAAGTCGTTGGCGTGGTACCTGGCCAGTGACGAGCGCGCCACGGCGGGCAGCAAGGACGTGGCGGAGGCGTACCTGGTGGGTGCGCTGGGCCTGGCGTGGATGCAGGAAGGGCGCAGCCGCCCGGGCTTCCTGCGTGCGATGGGCCAGGACAGTCTGGCGGCGCGGGTGACCATGCTGGGTTATCCGCCCGCCAACGAACTGGCGCTGTACAACGTCACCGCGCAGGGACAGCCGCAGATCTGGTGCGTGCATGGCCGCCGCCGCATGCGCCCGCTGGTGGCGCCGTGGCTGAGCGTGCCGCTGCTGACCGCTTACGGCGTGCCGGCCCCGGTGGCGTGGCCGTCCAGCTTCCCACCGGTGGAGGCCGTGGCCGAACTGCTGGCGACCGCCCGCCTGGGGCGCGCGCTGCCGGAAGTGGATCTGGGCAAGGTGGTGGCGAAGATCGCCGAGGATGCCGCGTCCGACGCCTGGCAACCGGTCAGCCTGCTGCAGCTCAATACCTGGTCACCGCGCTGGCATTTCTTCCTGGGCACCTTCGTCGGCCTGCCGTCGCTGCTGCTGGTGGCTGCGGCGCTGGCGCTGCCCGGGGCCGTCGAAGCCGCCACGGTTGCCGCCTCGCTGGGCTTCGCCGGCGGCGCCATCGCAGCACTGGCCGTGCCGTGGATCCACGCACGGCGCAAGCACTTGAGCTGAAAAAAGGGGACGGAGGGGATTAAGTCGTTTCAGGCACACCTGTGCTCATTACGACTTAATCACCTCCGTCCCCTTTTTCGTTCAGACCCCTTCGCCCATCCGCTCCAGACCTTCGCCGGCCAGGCGCAGGATCAGCTTTTCCAGCAGTTGCTCTTCCTCGTCGCTCAGGACCGACATCAGCTTGCGGGTGATCTCGATCACCATCGGCGCGATGGTCTCGTACACTTCGAAACCGGCGGCCGACAGCGCCAATACCGAGCGGCGGCGGTCGTCGCCATGCGTCTCGCGCTTGATGAAGCCGCGCTCCAGCAGGCGGGCCACGGCGCGGCTGACCGCCACCTTGTCCATCGCCGTGCGGTCGGAGACCTCGCTGGCCGAGGAGCCCGGGTACAGCGCCAGGATGGTGATCACCCGCCACTCGGGGATCGACAGACCGTAACGATCGCCGTATAGCTTGGCGATGTTGCCGCTGACCCGGTTGGACAGCACGCTCAGCCGGTACGGCAGGAACTGTTCCAGGTCGAGCAGGACGTGCGAGGCACGCAGGCGGGTCGAGGCAGGATCGGCGGGGCTCATGTTGCGGTGCACCTTGCTGGTGGTTTCAAGTGTAACTATAAGGGGTGGGTCCAGACCCTGCATTCTCGCCGGGTCCCTACCTGCCCGCACCTGGTTTGTACCGATGCGGTACCGATTCGGAGCCACGCCATGAATACCGCAGTCCCGACCGCCTCGCATCCCAACCCCGGCATGCAGGTCACCACCTTCGAGAACCCGATGGGCATCGACGGCTTCGAGTTCGTCGAATTCGCCGCCCCGGCCGGCCGTGGCCAGGAGCTGCACGAGTACTTCCGGAAGATGGGCTTCAGCGCGGTGCTCAAGCACAAGCAGCGTCCGATTACCGTCTATCGCCAGGGCGACGTCAACTTCCTGGTCAATGAAGACCCCGCTTCGTTCGCCGCCGACTTCGCCGAAAAGCACGGTCCGTGCGCCTGCGGCTTCGCCATCCGCTTCAAGAAGCCGGGCCAGGAGGTCTACCAGGCCGCGCTGGGCAACGGCGCCGAAGCCATCGCCTTCAAGCCGGACAGCAAGGCGGTCAGCGCGCCGGTCATCAAGGGGATCGGCGATTGCATGCTGTACCTGGTCGATCGCTACGGCGCGGCCGGCAGCATCTACGACGGCGACTACGAGCCGATCGCCGGTGCCGACCTGCACCCGGTGGGCTTCGGCCTGACTTTCATCGACCACCTGACCCACAACCTGTACTTCGGCAACATGCAGCAGTGGTCGGACTACTACGAGCGCCTGTTCAACTTCCGCGAGATCCGCTACTTCGACATCAAGGGCCTGAAGACCGGCCTGGTGTCCAAGGCGATGACCGCGCCGGACGGCATCGTGCGCATCCCGCTGAACGAATCGTCCGACCCGAAGAGCCAGATCAACGAGTACCTGGACGCGTACAAGGGCGAGGGCATCCAGCACATCGCCTGCTTCACCGAGAACATCTACGACACGGTCGAAGCGATGCGCGCGCAGGGCGTGGACTTCCTCGACACGCCGGAGACCTACTTCGACGTGATCGACCAGCGCGTGCCAAACCACGGTGAAGACGTGCCGCGCCTGGCCAGGAACAAGATCCTGATCGATGCCGATCCGGAAACCCACCAGCGCAAGCTGCTGCAGATCTTCACCCAGAACTGCATCGGCCCGATCTTCTTCGAGATCATCCAGCGCAAGGGCAACGAGGGCTTCGGCGAAGGCAACTTCACCGCGCTGTTCGAGAGCATCGAGCGCGACCAGATCCGCCGCGGCGTGCTGTAAGGTCCTGGGCAGCGCCGGGTCACGCCCGGCGCCTGCTTGCCTGTAGAGCCGAGCCATGCTCGGCTGCTTTCCGTTCCGGTCTTGCCGTTTTTCAGGAGCCCCCATGTCCCCCGCCCTCACCGCCCGCGGCTACCAGTCCGGCTTCGGCAACGAATTCGCCACCGAGGCCGTCGCCGGCGCGCTGCCGGTCGGGCAGAACTCGCCGCAGAAGGTGGCCCACGGCCTGTACGCCGAACAGTTGACCGGCACCGCCTTCACCGCGCCGCGCGGCAGCAACCGCCGCAGCTGGCTGTACCGGATCCGTCCGGCGGTGACCCATGGCGAGTTCACCCCGTTCGCGCAGTCGCAGCTGCAATGTGATTTCGGCGCACAACCGGCCTCGCCGAACCAGCTGCGCTGGAGTCCGCTGCCGCTGCCGGAGCTGCCGACCGACTTCGTCGAAGGCCTGTACACGATGGGGGGCAACGGTTCGCCCGATGCGCATGCTGGCGTGGGCATCCACCTCTACGCTGCCAACCGCGACATGGTCGGCCGCTACTTCTACGATGCCGACGGTGAGCTGCTGATCGTGCCGCAGCTGGGCGCGCTGCGCCTGCTGACCGAGCTGGGCGTGATCGAGATCGAGCCGCAGCAGATCGCGGTGATCCCGCGCGGCGTGCGGTTCCGCGTTGAACTGCCCGATGGCCCGAGCCGCGGCTACATCTGCGAGAACTACGGTGCGCTGCTGAAGCTGCCCGACCTTGGCCCGATCGGTTCCAACGGCCTGGCCAATCCGCGCGACTTCGAAACCCCGCACGCGGCGTTCGAGGATGTCGATGGCGATTTCGAGCTGATCGCCAAATTCGAGGGCCGCCTGTGGCGTGCGCCGATCGACCATTCGCCGCTGGACGTGGTGGCCTGGCACGGCAACTACGCGCCGTACCGCTACGACCTGCGCCGCTTCAACACCATTGGCTCGATCAGCTACGACCACCCGGATCCGTCGATCTTCCTGGTGCTGCATTCGCCCAGCGACACGCCGGGAACCAGCAACATGGATTTTGCGATCTTCCCGCCGCGCTGGCTGGTGGCGCAGAACACGTTCCGCCCGCCGTGGTTCCACCGCAACATCGCCAGCGAATTCATGGGCCTGGTGCACGGTGCCTACGATGCCAAGGCCGAAGGCTTCGTGCCGGGCGGCGCATCGCTGCACAACTGCATGAGCGGCCACGGCCCGGACGCACCGACCTTCGACAAGGCGTCCAATGCCGATCTGTCCAAGGCGGACGTGATCAAGGACACGATGGCCTTCATGTTCGAGACCCGCGCGGTGATCCGCCCGACCGCACAGGCCCTGGCCGCCGGCCACCGTCAGGGCGACTACCAGCAGTGCTGGAACGGCCTGCGCAACAACTTCCGCTGACCCGAAAAAGGGGACGGAGGGGATTAAGTCGTTTCAAGCACACGTGTGCTGATTGCGACTTAATCCCCTCCGTCCCCTTTTTCTTCAGGCCACCTCGGCGAACGCGTCGCAGTGCTCCAACGGCAGCGCCTCCAGCAGGCGTTGGCGTACACGCTGGCAATAGCCCACCGAAGTCAGTCCGGGCAGCATCTGCATCGCCGAGTGCAGCACCTGTAGTACGTCGCTTTCCGCGCGGGCCTGCTGCAGGTCGCGGAACAAGGCCGCCGCCTGCGGGTGGCGTTGCATTTCCAGGATGCCCAGCACGTAGATGCGCGCAGCCACCAGCGAGCGGCGGCGTTCGACTGCTGTGGCCGCGGCTGCGGCAGGTGTTGCGGGCTGCGGCGCTACCGTGGCTGCCGGCGGCGGTGGCGGGGCTGCGGCACCGGTACCGGTGCTCAGGTAGCCGGCCTGCACCAGCTGGATGACCATCGCGGGCGCATCCTGGCCGAGCAGGCCGGTCAGGTCGGTGATGCTGCGTTGGCCGTCGCACAGGATCAGCAACCGGCGCTGGCGCATGTCCAGCGGCGCGCGATGGGCCTGCAGCGCGGTTCGGGCGAGTTCAGTCTTGCGCGGTTGCATGGAAGGGACAGCCAGGTCGGTGCACGCCGAGCCTGAACGAGGGCGATGAAACCGCGATGACAATGCAGCATCTGCACGCGCGCTGCGCTAGCGTGCAGCTACCTTCGTGCCAGGGAACCGCACCGATGAAGCACCTCCCGATTGCTGGTCTGTTGCTCCTTTCGCTCGCCGCCTGCAGTGGCGGCCCCGACAAGCAGGGCGCCGCCGGCAGCGGCAGCGACACCCCGGCGGAAACCGCCTCGGCGACCGGTCCGGCCCAATCGACGGATCCTGATCTGGCGGCCCGCCCGGCGAACGACCTCCGCAAGGACAGCCCGGCGCGCCTGGATGGCTTCGGCGGCGTCACGCTGGGCGCCAGCATCGCCGAGGTCCGCAGCGGCTTCGGCACGCCGCTGCAGGGGCTGGGCACCGATGCCGCCGGCAAGCCGCTGCCCGCGGACGACGGCAACGACGGCTGCTACTTCCTGCGCCCGCAGGATGCCGAGGACCCGCGGTTGATGATCGAAGGCCGCAAGCTGGTGCGCTACGACGTGCGCAGCGCCGCCATCACTGCACCGGGCGGCGGCAAGGTCGGCATGACCCTGGGCGAGCTGCAGGTGCTGTATCCCGAGCGCGCTGACGTCGGTCCCGACAAGTACGACGAGAAGGCCCAGCACCTGCGCGTGCGGCCGGTGCAGGAGGGCGGGGCAGTGATCGACTTCGCGCTCGGTGCCGATGGCCGGGTGGGGGCCTGGCGGGTCGGGCAGACCCCGCAGGTCGACTATGCGGAAGGCTGTGGCTGATCCTTGATCCACCGCCCAGCCATGCGCTCGGGCCAAGCGTAGAATCGCGCCACCACTGCTGGGAAGTGCTCGATGATCGCCATTGCCATTGCCTGGTTCCTGCTCGGCCTGCTGCTGCTGGCACTGGGCGGGGACTCCATCGTCAAGGCCGTCTCTGGCCTGGCCCAGCGCTTCGGGGCCAGCCCGTTCACTGCCGGGTTGCTGCTGCTCGGCGTGACCACCTCGTTGCCGGAACTGGCGGTCAACGCACGTGCGCTGGCGGTCGGCCAACCGGAGCTGGCGCTGGGCAATGCAGTGGGCAGCAGCATCGTCAATCTGGGCTTGACCCTGGCGGTGGCCGCCATCGCCGCCCCCCTGCTGCTGCGCGCGCGCCTGCAGGCGGTGCTGTGGTGGTCGCTGCTGGCGGCCGGCGTGCTGCTGATCCTGTTCGGCCTGGATGGTCGCCTGGTGCGCTGGGAAGGCGGCGTGCTGGTGGCGGGCTTCATCGTCATGCAGGTGCTGCTGCTGCGCCGCGGCCGCGTCGAGAGCGCCGAGGTGCAGGCAGCCATCGCCGAATCCGCGCTGAGCCGCACCAGCCTGCCGTTGAACGTGCTGCGCGTGCTGATCGCCGCACTGACCCTGTACTGGGGCGCGCGCCTGGTGGTGGGTGCTGCGGCCGACTTCGGTGCCGCACTGGGCTGGACGCCGTTGCTGGTCGGCCTGTTGCCGGTGGCGATCGGCACCGCACTGCCCGAGGTGGCCACCGCCATTGCCGCCTCGCGTCGCGGGCATGGTGACATGGTGCTCGGCCACGTACTGGGTTCCAGCGTGGTCAACCTGCTGCTGGTGATCGGTGCGATGGCGGTGTTGCAGCCGTTGGCCTTGCCGGCCTCGTTCGTGCGCCTGGAACTGCCGGCGCTGTTGGCGTTTGCGCTGGTGCTGTACCCGATGCTGCGCGGCGACCTGAAGATCAGTCGTGGCGAAGGCGGGATCCTGCTGGTCGCGTTCGTAGGCTGGTTCGTGCTGGAGCTGCTGCTGGTCGGCGCACCGGCGCTGTAGAGCCGAGCCCATGCTCGGCTGCTGTTCGTGCCGACCAGCGGTCGGCACCTACCGGGCGTCACATTGCCGGCCAGCGGCCGGCACTACCGGTTCTGCGTGGTTTCTTCTTCCCGCACCGGTTCCGGCGGCGGCAGCTGCTCCTCGGCGGCCGGCTCGTTGCCCGGCAGGCTGGGGCGGGTCTCCATCAGCAGCGACAACGCCGCCTTGGCCATCATGTGCGCGCTGATCGGTGCGGTGATGAACAGGAACACGGTGATCAGCAGCTCGCGTGGCTGCGGGTCCTGGCCGAGGAAGATGTGGTAGCACACCGAGCACACCAGCACGCAGCCCACGCCCAGCGTGCTGGCCTTGGTCGGTGCGTGCAGGCGCTTGAAGAAGGTGGACAGCTTCACCAGGCCCAGTGCGCCGACCAGGATGAAGAAGCAGCCGAACAGCAGCAGGATCGACAGGACGATCTGGATCGCGGTGATCATTCGACGATGTCCCGGCGCAGCACGAACTTGCTCAGCACCACGGTGCTGCCGAAGCCGAGCATGGCGATGATCAGCGCCGCCTCGAAGTAGATCGGTGAGTTGAGGTACATGCCGAACAGCATCAGCTCAGCGATCGCGGTCACCGACAGCGTGTCCAGCGCGAGGATGCGGTCGGGCACGGTCGGCCCGCGCAACAGCCGCCAGGTGGCCAGCAGCATCGCCAGGCCGACCACGTGCATGCACACCACCAGGGTGGTCTGGATGACTTCAAAACCGGTCATGGGAAGATCTCCATCAACGGCGCCTCGTAACGGCGCTTGATCGTATCGATCAGGTCCTGCGGGTCCTCCAGGTGCAGCACGTGCACCAGCAGGTACTTGCGGTCGTCGCTGAGCGCGGCCGAGACCGTGCCCGGGGTCAGCGTGATCATGCTGGTCAGCGCAGCGATGCCATGGATGTTGGCGATGTCCAGCGGCAGCCAGATGAAACCGGGGTGGATGTTCTTCTCCGGCCCCAGTACCTGCAGGGCGACACGGATGTTGGACATCAGGATGTCCCACAGGGTCACGCACAGCAGTTTCGGCAACGGGCGCAGGGTGCCGATGCGGGCGAACTCGCGGTCCAGGCGTGCGGCGAACAGCGGCACCACCACGCCCAGCAGCAGGCCCAGCACGATCTGGCCGAGGGTGAAGCTGTCGGACATCAGCAGCCAGAACGCCACCACCATGATGCTCAGCATCGGCGACGGAATCAGGCGACGGAACAGGGAGCGCTGGGCGGTCATGGCTGGCGGATCTCCGGTGCAGTCGCACGCAGCTGCTGCACGTACTCGCTGGGGTGCAGCAGCTGCGCGGCGGTGGCGTCGGTGTAGCGCATCAGCGGTGCTGCGGCCAGGGTCATGCCGATGCCGTAGGCCAGCAGGATGCAGGCCGCGTACAGCTCGACCCGGCGCAGCCGCGCCTTGCGCGGTACCGGCGCTTCCGGATCGACCGGCGGCACGCGCCAGAACAGGCGGATGCCCCCCCGGGTCAGGCCCATGATCACCAGCAGGCTGCTGACCAGCACAGCGGTCCAGACCGGGGCGGTGTACTGCACCGGCATGCCGGCCAGCAGCGCAGCCTTGGCCAGGAAGCCGGACAGCGGCGGCAGGCCGGCCACCGACACCGCGCCGATCAGGAACAACACGGCGGGCGTCTCCTTGCCCGGCATCGGCGCGACCACTTCCTTGCGGTCGCTGGCGCTACCGCGACGGCGGCGGATCAGATCGGCAACCAGGAACAGCGCGGCAGCGACGAAGCTGCTGTGCGGCAGGTAGTACAGGCCAGCCGAGAGCACCTGGGGCGTGCCCACCGAGAAGGCGATGAACAGCGTGGCCGCCGACACGATCACCAGGTAGGAGATCAGCACGCGCAGGCGGGTGGCGGCCAGTGCGCCGAGGCCGCCCAGCACCAGCGTCGCGACGCCCGCCCACAACATCCAGTCGCGGCCATAGCCGGCCATCGCGCCGGCATCGTCGCCGAACCACAGCATCTGGATGCGCAGCACCGAGTACAGGCCGACCTTGGTCATGATCGCGAACAGCGCAGCCACGGCCGCCGGTGCGCGCGAATAGGCTTCCGGCAGCCACAGGTACAGCGGCATCAGCGCGGCCTTGGCGCAGAACACCAGCAGCAACAGGCCCATGGTCGCCTTCACCAGGGTCAGCTGTGCCGGCGGTACCTCGGCGATGCGCTGCGACAGCTCGGCCATGTTCAATGAGCCCAGCGAGGCATACAGCAGGCCCAGCGCGACCAGGAACAGGGTCGAGGCGGTGACGTTGAACACCACGTAGTGCAGGCCGATGCGCATGCGCAGGCCGCGGCCGCCACTGAGCAGCAGGCCGTAGGAGGCGATCAGCATCACCTCGAAGAACACAAACAGGTTGAAGATGTCGCCGGTCAGGAACGCGCCGTTGAGGCCGACCAGCTGGAACTGGAACAGCGCATGGAAGTGCGGCGCGCGGCGGTCCCAGCCCGAGCAGGCGTGCAGCAGGCAGGGAATGGCCAGCAGCAGGGTGGTCAGCAGCATCCACGCCGACAGCCGGTCGGCCACCAGTGCGATGCCCAGCCGCGACGGCCAGTCGCCAAGCAGGTAGACGTTGATTTCACCGCTGGCCGTGGTGGCAAACAGCAGCCCGACCGCCAGCGCCAGCGCCGACAGCGCGGTCCAGGCCACCGCCCGCTGCACCCTGGGGCCATAGCGGCGGTGTTCGACGAACAGCGACAGCGCCGCACCCAGCAGCGGAATCAGGATCGGCAGGATCACCAGGTGGTTCATGCGCGGTCCTCGCCCTGGCGCGGCGGCACGCGCTCATCCTGCAGGTCGTCATCCGGCTCGTGGGCATCCACGTGGTCGCTGTGGTTGTCGCTGCGGCTGCGCATGGCCAGCACAATGCTCACCGCGGTCATCGCAAAGGCGATCACGATAGCGGTCAGCACCAGCGCCTGTGGCAGCGGGTCGGTGTAGTTGCCCAGGTGGCTGTCCACGCCTTCCTGCAGCACCGGCGCCTTGCCCAGTACCACGCGGCCGCCGGCGAAGATCAGCAGGTTGGTGGCGTAGGACAGGAAGGTCATGCCGAGGATCACATCGAAGCTGCGCGCACGCAGCAGCAGGTAGATGCCGATGGCGGTCAGCACGCCGATCGCGGTAGCCAGGGCCAGTTCCATCAGTGCATCTCCCCGGTGCGTGCCGAGCGGCGTTGCAGGTCGATCTCACCCTTGCGGGCGGTGCGGGTTCGCGACGGCTTGATCGTGCCCATCATCGACAGCATCAGCATGGCGCCGCCGAACACCACCAGATAGACGCCGATGTCAAAGCCGATCGCGCTGGCCAGCGGTACGTCGCCGATCAGCGGCAGGTGCAGGTCGAGATGGCCGCTGGTCAGGAACGGCACGCCGAACAGCATCGAGGCGCTGCCGCTGAGCAGGGCGATCAGCAGGCCCATGCCGATGCAGCGGATGTAGTCGAAGCCGAAGCGCGACTCCACCGATGCAGTGCCCTGGATCACGTACTGGATCAGCAGCGGCACTGCCAATACCAGGCCGGCGATGAAGCCGCCACCCGGTGCGTTGTGCCCGCGCAGGAACAGGAAGATCGACACGGTCAGCGTCAGCGGGAACATGATCTGCGCCAGGTCGGCCGGCACCGGCAGCTTGATCGGCGGGCCGGGCATGATCTGCTCCGGTGCCATCCGCGTACGCCGCAGCAGCGCATGCACCACCAGCGCGGCGATGCCGAACACGGTGATCTCGCCGAAGGTATCGAAGCCGCGGAAGTCGACCAGGATCACGTTGACCACGTTCTGGCCGTAGGCCTCGGGCAACGCGCGGGCGAGCAGCTCGCCGGCCATGGTGTTCGGCGGCAGGGTCATCGCCGAATAGGCCAGCGCGCCAAGCCCGGCACCGGCGATGATCGCGATCACCGCGTCGCGGCGCTTGCGCCAGCGCGGCCGCTCAGGCCCGGACTGCGCAGGCAGGTAGTTCATGCCCAGCAGCATCAGCACCAGCGTCACCATCTCCACCAGCAGCTGGGTGAGGGCCAGGTCGGGCGCGGACAGGAACACGAAGGTCAGCGCCACCATCAGGCCGACGCCGCCGACCAGCAGCACCGCCAGCAGGCGCTGCTTGTAGATGCGCAGGGTGGCGACCGCGCAGGCCATCATCACCAGCCACAGGGCCCAGCCCAGCAGCGGAATCGGCTGCGGCGCGGTCCAGTTCGGCGAGGCTGGGTTGGCCACGAACGGCGCAGCGGCAACCACGATCGCCACCAGCACCAGGCCCAGCAGCATGCGCTGCAGGCTGCCATTGGCGATGCCGCTGGTCAGGCGCATGGCCAGCGCGGACACGGCGTCCAGCTGGGCGTGGAACACATTGCGGCCCGTGCTGACATTGGTCACGGCATGCAGGTTGATCAGCCTGCGCAGGCCGAAGTACAGCGCCACGCCACCGACCACGCCGATCGCGCTCATCGCCAGCGGCAGGTTGAAGCCATGCCACACCGCCAGGCTGTATTCGGGCATGGCGGTGCCGAGGATCGAGGCCGCAGCGGCGTGCAGCACCGGCGCGACGGTCAGTGCGGGTGCCACGCCCACCGCCACACAGATCACCACCAGCAGCTCCACCGGCACCTTCATCCAGCGCGGCGGCTCGTGGGGCACGCGGTCCAGGTCGTGCGGGCCAGTGCCGAAGAAGGTGTCGTGCACGAAGCGCAGGCTGTACGCCACGCCGAACACGCCTGCCAGCAACGCAGCGATCGACACCGCCGTGCGCATGATGCCCGGGCCGCCGGCCGTAATCGCTTCGGCGAACAGCATTTCCTTGGACAGGAAGCCGTTGAGCAGCGGGATCCCGGCCATCGCCAGCGAGGCGATGATCGCCAGCGCGCTGGTGAACGGCATCAGCCTGCGCAGCCCCCCCAGCTTGCGCATGTCGCGGGTGCCGGTTTCGTGGTCGATGATGCCGGCGGCCATGAACAGCGAGGCCTTGAAGGTGGCGTGGTTGAGGATGTGGAACACGCCGGCGACCACCGCCATCGGCGTGGACAGGCCGAACAGCAGGGTGATCAGGCCCAGGTGGGAAATGGTCGAGTACGCCAGCAGGCCTTTCAGGTCGTGCTGGAAGATCGCGTTCCAGGCACCGATCAGCAGGGTCAGCGCGCCGATGCCGCTGACCGTATAGAAGAACAGGTCGCTGCCGGCCAGCGCCGGATGCAGCCGCGCCAGCAGGAACACGCCGGCCTTCACCATGGTGGCCGAGTGCAGGTAGGCCGAGACCGGGGTCGGCGCTGCCATCGCGTGCGGCAGCCAGAAGTGGAACGGGAACTGCGCGCTCTTGGTGAAGATGCCGGCCAGCACCAGGAACAGGGCGTACGGATACAGCGTGCTGGCGCGGATCTGCTCGCCGGCGGCCAGCACCACATCCAGGTCGAAGCTGCCGACGATACGGCCGATCAACAGCACGCCACCGAGCAGGGCCAGGCCGCCGCCGCCGGTGATCACCAGCGCCATGCGCGCGCCTTCGCGTGCGTCCTGGCGGTGCGACCAGAAGCCGATCAGCAGGAACGAGCTGATGCTGGTCATTTCCCAGAAGATCATCAGCAACAGCAGGTTGCCCGACAGCACCATCCCCAGCATCGCGCCCATGAACAGCAGCAGGTAGCAGTAGAAGCGGTGCGCGTTGTCCTGCTGGCTCAGGTAGTAGCGCGCATACAGCACCACCAGGGCGCCGATGCCCAGCACCAGCCCGGCGAACATCCAGGCCAGCCCGTCCAGGCGCAGGGTGAAGTCCAGGCCGATCTGTGGAAGCCAGGGGACCAGGGTGCGGACCACCTGGCCATCGAGCACCGCCGGGGTCAGCCAGCCGAGGATGGCCAGCCCGCCCAACGGCGCCAGTGCCGCCAGCCAGGCAGCAGCCGAGCGCGAACTACGGGGGAAGGCCGCAACAGCCGCTGCCATCAGGAACGGCAGGGCCAGCAGCAGGGGCAGGCTGGAGAGCATGCAGGGAATCCATGATTCACGAGCAGGTCAGGGAGAATAACAGGCTGCGAAATGTCGCCGAAACCCATCAAACAGCGATCAATTGCATGTAACGTTCGCTGATTCATTTTTTCTGCGCCGCAACATCACGTTCCTGCGGTCCCTTCCGGTTGCCCTCGGGGGACACCCTACGCCCACGAAGGGACACCGCAGGCCCTGTCGCACAGGGGCTGCCGTCAATGGACGGAAGGCGGGGAGCGGGTCACCGGCGCAGGCTGGCAGGGCCGCCGTGGAGTGTGGGTGATGGAATTCGCCCGTTCAGGAAACGACGGCCGCTGTCGGCCGCCGGCGATCAGTAGCGCCAGTCGAGCTTGCGATAGAACTTGGCCATCACCCAGGCCGGGCCGATCAGCAGGTAGGTCAGGTCGGTCAGGAAGCTGGGCTTGCGGCCCTCGAACGTGTGGCCGATGAACTGCGCGATCCAGGCCACCACGAACACGCCCACCGCCAGCCAGCGCAGCGCATGCAGGCCGATCTCGGCCTCCAGCAGGCGGCACAGGCAGCCGAATACGAAGAACTGGACGAGCATGCCGATGCCCAGGGGGCGCGACAGCTTGTTGTAGAAGCACCAGGCGCTGAACATCGCGAACGCCGACCAGATGCCGTACTGGAACCAGGTGATCAGCGGCGGCAGGCACCACAGCAGGGCCACCACCGACCACAGGATCGCCGGCACCGCCACCACGTGGATGCGCTGGTTGATCACGTTGCGGTGGTCGTCGGAGTAGCTGGCGAAATAGCGGTCGATCGGCCGCGCAAGCTCGGTGGATGTCTGCATGCTGCGTCGATTCCTCGGACAACGGTAGTGCCGCCCGCGGGCCGGCAAACCAGAGCATAGCCGAGTTCGCGACGTCGCCGGCCAGCGGCCGGCACTACCAGGACCAGGCCATGCCTGGTTGCAGGTTCACCGAAGCGCCGGCCAGCGGCCGGCACTACCGAACGCGCCCCCCGCCTTTCCGGCCAGGGGCGCAGGCGGATCAGTCGACGCTGATCCCGGCCAGGCGCTGCAGCGCCTCGGCGTACTTGGCGCGGGTGCGCTCGATGATGTCGGCCGGGATGTTCGGACCCGGGGCGGTCTTGCCCCAGTCCAGCGTCTCCAGGTAATCGCGCACGAACTGCTTGTCATAGCTCGGCGGGCTGGTGCCCACTTCGTACTCGTCGGCCGGCCAGTAACGCGAGGAATCCGGCGTCAGCATCTCGTCCATGATGTACAGCCGGCCATCGGCGTCGGTACCGAACTCGAACTTGGTGTCGGCCAGTATGATGCCGCGCTCGCGGGCGTAATCGGCGGCGAACTTGTAGATGCGCAGGGTGGCGTCGCGCACCCGCTCGGCCAGTTCCGCACCGACCTGCTTCACCATCGCGTCGAAATCGATGTTCTCGTCATGGTCGCCGACTGCGGCCTTGGTCGAGGGTGTGAAGATCGGCTCGGGCAGCTGTTCGGCCTGGCGCAGGCCGTCGGGCAGGTCGATGCCGCTGACCTTGCCGGTGCGCTGGTAATCCTTCCAGCCGCTGCCGATCAGGTAGCCGCGGGCGATCGCTTCCACCGGCACCGGCTTCAGCTTGCGGGTGACCACCGCGCGCTTGGCGTACAGCGCCGGGTCCACGCCTTCGGGCAGCACGTTGGCCACGTCGATGCCGGTCAGGTGGTTGGGCATCAGGTGCGCGGTCTTGGCAAACCAGAAGTTGGAGACCTGGCAGAGCATCTCGCCCTTGCCGGGGATCGGGTCGGGCAGGACCACGTCGAACGCCGACAGGCGATCGGTGGCCACCATCAGCAGGTAGTCGCCCGGCGGGGTTCCGGCTGGCAGCCGCTCGCGCGGGATATCGAACACATCACGCACCTTGCCGCGATGGCGCAAGGGCAGGCCGGGGAGATCGGATTGCAACAGCGTGGTTGGCACGGGCACTCCTGGGGCGTTGTCGATACGGCTGCTGCCCAACGGACCCGGCGGGCCCGCTGACCAGCGGGCGGCCTAGTGTAAAGCCGTCCGGGCCCGCTGTGACGTAAAATGAGCGTCCATTTCGTCGGTCGACCCCGGAGCGCCATGCGCTGGTACGGAAAACTGCTCGGATTCATCGCCGGCGCCCTGCTGTTCCGGCCCAATCCGCTGTTCGGCGCGGTGGTCGGCCTGCTGATTGGCCACGCCTTCGATTCGGACTGGTTCCGCCTGAACAAGGAGAACCCGTACCGGGAGCTGGGGCTGACCTCCGAGGCCACCGATGCCGAGACCGAGCGCGCCTACCGCAAGCTGATCTCGCAGTACCACCCCGACAAGCTTGGCGGCGCCGCCCCCGAGCTGCAGCAGCAGGCCGAGCAGAAGTCGCGGCGGATCAATGCCGCCTACGACCGCATCAAGACCCTGCGCAAGCGCTGACCCACTTTCCCCTCGTTGCAAGGCCCGGCCATGTCCCACTGCCTCATCGCCCCCTCCATCCTGTCCGCCAACTTCGCCCGCCTCGGCGAGGAAGTCGACAACGTCCTCGCTGCCGGTGCGGACTGGGTCCACTTCGACGTGATGGACAACCACTACGTGCCGAACCTGACCATCGGCCCGATGGTCTGCCAGGCCCTGCGCAAGCACGGCGTCACCGCGCCGATCGACGTGCACCTGATGGTCGAGCCGGTGGACCGCATCATCCCGGACTTCGCCGAGGCCGGTGCCACCTACATCAGCTTCCACCCGGAGGCGAGCCGGCACGTGCACCGCACCATCCAGCTGATCCGCTCGCTGGGCTGCAAGCCGGGCATCGTGCTCAATCCGGCCACCCCGGTGGACATCCTCGACTGGGTGCTGGATGACCTGGACCTGGTGCTGCTGATGTCGGTCAACCCGGGCTTCGGCGGCCAGGCCTTCATCCCCTCGGCGCTGGACAAGCTGAAGGTGGTGCGCAAGATGATCGATGCCAGCGGCAAGGACATCCGCCTGGAGATCGACGGTGGCGTGAAGGCCGACAACATCGGTGAGATCGCCGCCGCCGGCGCCGACACCTTCGTTGCCGGTTCGGCCATTTTCAACGCCAGGACCAGCTACCAGGACGTGATCGCGCAGATGCGCGCCAACGTCGCTGCGGCACGGGGCTGAGCCATGAGTACGGTGGCCGTGTTGAACATTCGCCCGGCCACCGTGGCCGATGCTGGCCTGATCCTGCATTTCATCCGCGAGCTGGCGATCTACGAGAAGGCCGAGCATTCGGTGCAGACCGATGAGATCGGCATCGCCGAGAGCCTGTTCGGCGCCGACGCCACCGCCCGCGCGCTGATCTGCGAGGCCGACGGCGAGGCCATCGGCTATGCGGTGTACTTCTACAACTACTCCACCTGGCTGGGCCGCAAGGGCATCTACCTGGAAGACCTGTACGTCAGCCAGGAAAAGCGCGGTGCCGGTGCCGGCAAAGCGTTGCTGAAGTACATCGCACGCCAGGCCGTGGCCGAAGGCTGCGGCCGTTTCGAATGGTCGGTGCTGGACTGGAACACTCCGGCCATCGAGTTCTACACCGCCGCCGGTGCCAAACCGCAGGACGAGTGGACCGTGTACCGGCTGCAGGGGCAGGCGCTGCACGATTTCGCCAACGGGTGAGGCGTGTGGTGGGTGCGAACCGCAACCCGGTGGGTGCGAACCCTGGTTCGCACTCCCTGCGCCCCCCCCCAAAAAAAAAAGCCACGCCAATCACTGGCGTGGCCTCGCTGCATGCGTGGGAGGCTGATCCTGCCTCCATCCGTCGTCCCTGCTATGGCCTTCCATTCTCCAGCAGCTGAATGACACCTGCGTGACATTCACTGCGGACAAACAGTGCATTGCTAGCCTGTGCCGCCCTGACCTGGAAGTACCGCATGACCACCTCGCGCTGGCGCCTGATCCTCAACGGCAAATCGGCTGGCAACGATGAACTGCGCGACGCCGTGGGCCATTGGCGCGGGCAGGGCGTGCAGCTGGAGGTGCGGGTGACCTGGGAAGACGGTGACGCTGAACGCTACGTTGCCGAGGCCATCAATCATGGCGTGGACGTGATCGTGGCGGCCGGTGGCGATGGCACGCTCAGCGCGGTGGCCGAGACGTTGGCCCATCGTGAGGAACCGGCAGAAGCGCTGCCTTCGCTGGCGTTGATTCCGATGGGGACCGCCAACGACTTCGCCACGTCGGCAGGCATTCCCACCGAGCCCGGCGATGCCCTCGCGCTGATCGGCCAGGTGCCGGCACGGCCCATCGACCTGTTGCGCGTGGATGCCGATGGCACGCCCTGGTGGTGCGCCAACCTCGCCAGTGGTGGCTTCGGCACGCAGGTGACGGTGGAGACCGATGCCGGCTTGAAGAAGATGCTCGGTGGGCTGGCCTACGTGATCACCGGCATCGCCAAGCTGGGCCGCATCGAGCCGATCGCCGCGCGGCTGTCCGGCCCGGATTTCGCGTGGGAAGGTGACTTCATCGCGCTCGGCATCGGCAACGGGCGGCACGCCGGCGGTGGCCAGCAGCTGTGCCCGCAGGCACTGATCGATGATGGACTGCTGGATGTGACCGTGCTTCCGGAACTGGAAGGGGAGGTCACCGCCACCCTCGGCCAGATGCTGAAGTCCGGTACCCAGGCCGCACTGGAACAGCTGGCCACACGGGCGCGGTTGCCGTGGCTGCAGGTGGAATCCGAGCGTCCGTTGACGCTCAACCTGGACGGCGAACCGGTGCAGGCCCGTCACTTCCTCGTCGAGTGCGTGCCGGGCAGGGTGCGGATGCACCTGCCGGTCGGTTGCCCGTTGCTGGACGGGCAGGGGTAGAGTCATCGGTCCCCGCGGCCGCTGCGGGCGTCCCGTGGTTCAGTTTCCCAGGGTTCCCCTGCCGCGCAAGCTGCGATACAGTCAAGGGGTGTCCAGCCTGACGACCCCGCATACTCTTTCTTCCGCACGCCGTTGGTGGCGATGGTGGCCCGTTGCCGTCGTCCGCCCCCATAACGCTGTGTCCCGGAAGGAAAGTCGTCTTGAACTCGCACGCTCAGTTTCAGCAGCAGGCCGCTGAAGGCCACACCCACATTCCCGTCGTCCGCGAAGTGCTGTCCGACCTGGACACGCCGCTCTCGGTCTATCTGAAGCTCGCCGACGGCCCCAATACCTACCTGTTTGAATCCGTCGAAGGCGGCGAGCGCTTTGGTCGTTACTCGATCATCGGCCTGCCGGCGCGCCGCGTGTATGCCTTCCACGGCCACACGCTGACCGTGCGCGAAGACGGCCAGGTGGTGGACACCCGCGAGGTAGCCGATCCCTTCGCCGAAGTCGAGGCGCTGCGCAGCGCCCACTCGGTGCCCAAGCTGGAAGGCCTGCCGGGCTTCACCGGCGGCCTGGTCGGCTGGTTTGGCTTCGAGTGCATCGGCTACATCGAGCCGCGCCTGGCCCCGCCGGCCGGCCGTGATGAGCTGGGCACGCCGGACATCCTGCTGCTGGACTCCAACGAGCTGGCGGTATTCGACAATCTCAAGGGCCGGCTGTACCTGATCGTGCACGCCGACCCGCGTGTCGACGGTGCCTTCGAACAGGCGCAGGCGCGCCTGGACGCACTGACTGCGAAGCTGCGTGCACCGGGCGCCGGCTATCCGGCACCGCTCAACAGCGACGTGCTGGACGAATCGGATTTCGTCTCCGGCTTCACCCGCGAAGGCTTCGTCGATGCGGTCCAGCGCAGCAAGGAATACATCCGCGCCGGTGACATCTTCCAGGTAGTGCTCAGCCAGCGCCTGAGCGTGCCGTTCAAGGCGCGCCCGGTGGATGTGTACCGCGCGCTGCGCGCGTTGAATCCCTCGCCGTACATGTATTTCCTCGATGTCGGCGACCTGCAGGTGGTCGGTTCCTCGCCGGAGATCCTGGTACGCCTTCAGGATGGCGAAGTCACCGTGCGCCCGATCGCCGGCACCCGCCCGCGTGGCGCCACGCCCGAGCTGGACCTGGCACTGGAAGCCGAGCTGCTGGCCGACCCCAAGGAACGCGCCGAGCACCTGATGCTGATCGACCTCGGCCGCAACGATGCCGGGCGCGTCTCCAGGGCCGGTACCGTGGAAGTGGGCGAGCAGTTCGTGATCGAACGCTACAGCCATGTCATGCACATCGTCAGCGAAGTGACCGGGCAGCTGCAGCCGGGCCTGAGCTATGCCGACGTGCTGCGCGCCACGTTCCCGGCCGGCACGGTCAGCGGCGCGCCAAAGATCCGCGCGCTGGAAGTGATCCGCGAACTGGAACCGATCAAGCGCAACGTCTACGCCGGCAGCATCGGCTACATCGGCTGGCACGGCGATGCCGATACCGCGATCGCGATCCGCACTGCGGTCATCAAGGATGGCCGCCTGTACGTGCAGGCCGGCGCCGGCATCGTCTACGACTCGGACCCGGACAAGGAATGGGACGAGACGATGAACAAGGGCCGTGCGCTGTTCCGCGCCGTCGCCCAGGCCGCCAAGGGCCTGTGACGCTCCCCGTGCCGTGGCCTGCGCCGCGGCATCTTCCGCTGTTCCCATTGAAGACAAGGAGTACCGCATGAAGCTGCTGAGCGCATTGCTGTGGTCGTCGCTGCTGGCCACGATGGCCCCGTCCGCGTGGGCGCAGGCCAATACCATCCCCTCGCAGCCGCATCTGCTGGTGAAGGGGCAGGGTACCCGCACGGTGATGCCCGACCGCTTCGGCCTGCAGTTGAACATCGAAGAGACCGACATGGACGCCGACGCCGCGCGCCGCCGCGTGCAGGACAACGTGGCGCGCGCGCTGGCGCTGTTCAAGCAGCACAAGGCGGTGGACGGCAGCGTGCGTGCGGACAACCTGCGGATCGGCCCGGCGACGCGCTATGAGCAGAACCGGCAGGTCTTCATCGGTACCCGCGTATCGCGCCAGCTGCGTGCGAGCTTCGCCAGCGTGAAGGCGATGCAGGATGTGCTGGGTGCGTTGAAGGCCGACGAGAACGTACAGGTGAGCAGCCTGGCGCCAACCTATTCGGGTGAAGTGGCGCTGCGCCGCGAACTCAAGGGTGAGGCGGCGGCCCGGACCCGCGAGTCCGCGCAGGGCCTGGCCAAGGCCTACGGCACCCGGCTGCGCGGCCTGTACAGCATTTCCGACGTAGCGCCGAACTTTGCTTATGGCATCCAGGCCGGCAGTTGGCCGAGCAGTGGGGATCTGGTGACGCCGCCTTCGCCGCCCGCGCCCGAGGCACCGATGAACAGCATCGAGACCACGGGCTCCCGCCTGCCCGAGTCGGTCGAAGCCGGCCCCATCACCTACACCGAAAACGTGTACGCCATTTTCCTGATAAGCGACGGAACCTGACCATGTTGTGGATGATCGACAACTACGACAGCTTCACCTACAACCTCGTGCAGTACCTGCAGACGCTGGGCGCCGAGGTGAAGGTGGTGCGCAACGATGCGATGAGCGTGGACGAGATCGCCGCGCAGAAGCCCGAGCGCATCGTCATCTCGCCCGGCCCGTGCACGCCCAACGAAGCGGGCGTGTCGCTGGAGCTGATCCAGCGGCTGGGCCCGACCACGCCGATCCTCGGCGTGTGCCTGGGCCACCAGGGCATCGGCCAGGTCTACGGCGGCACCGTGATCCGCGCCGGCAACATCATGCACGGCAAGACCTCGCCGATCCGCCACGAAGGCAAGGGCGTGTTCGCCGGCCTGCCGGACCGCTACCAGGCCACCCGCTACCACTCGCTGGTGGTGGACAAGAACAGTCTGCCGGACTGCCTGGAAGTGACCGCCTGGACCGAGAACGAGGACGGCTCGATCGAAGAGATCATGGGCCTGCGCCACCGCCAGTTCCCGGTGGAAGGCGTGCAGTTCCACCCCGAATCCATCCTCACCGAACACGGCCACGCCCTGCTGCGCAATTTCCTGCAGCGCCCGGCGGCCTGATCCAAGGAGCATTCCCATGAGCTTCTCCCCCCAGGAAGCCCTGCAACGCACCATCGAGCACCGCGAGATCTTCTTCGACGAGATGGTCGACCTGATGCGGCAGATCATGCGCGGCGACGTGTCGCCGATGATGACCGCCGCCATCCTCACCGGCCTGCGGGTGAAGAAGGAGACCATCGACGAGATCGCCGCCGCCGCCACGGTCATGCGCGAATTCGCGCTGGCGGTGCCGGTGGCCGACAGCACCCACCTGGTCGACATCGTCGGCACCGGTGGCGATGGCTCGCACACCTTCAACATCTCCACCTGCGCGATGTTCGTGGCGGCTGCGGCCGGTGCGCGCGTGGCCAAGCACGGCAACCGCAGCGTGTCGTCCAAGTCCGGCAGCGCCGATGCGGTCGAGGCGCTGGGCGCGGCCATCGAGCTGCAGCCAGCGCAGGTGGCCGCTGCCATCGAGCAGACCGGCATCGGCTTCATGTTCGCGCCGATCCATCATCCGTCGATGAAGGTCGTCGCGCCGGTCCGCCGCGAGATGGGCGTGCGCACCATCTTCAACATCCTTGGTCCGCTGACCAACCCCGCCAGCGCGCCGTCGGTGCTGATGGGCGTGTTCCATCCTGATCTGGTGGGTATCCAGGCGCGCGTGCTGCGCGAGCTGGGCACCGAGCGCGCCATGGTGGTCTGGGGCCGCGACAACATGGATGAGATCTCGCTCGGCGCCGGCACCCTGGTGGGCGAGTTGCGCGACGGCAAGGTGCGCGAGTACGAGATCCACCCGGAGGACTTCGGCATCGCCATGTCGGCCAGCCGCAACCTGCGCGTGGACAGCCCGGAGCAGTCCATCCAGATGCTGCGCGCGGTGCTGGACAACGAGCCCGGCCCGGCGCTGGACATCGTCGCGCTCAATGCCGGCGCCGCGCTGTATGTGGCCGGCGTGGCCAGCGACATCGGTGATGGCCTGGCCCGTGCCCGTGCTGCCATCGCCAATGGCAGCGCCCGCCAGCGCCTGCAACAGTATGTGGAGACCACCCGCGCGCTGGTTGCCTGAGCGCGCGGTTCAGCCTGACCCCGTCGATGGCCGATAATGGCCGTCCTCAGCGCCCCCGCACCGAATCGAAGACGATGAGCGACATCCTGCAGACGATCCTGGCCCGCAAGGCCGAAGAAGTGGCCCAGCGCCGCGCCCAGCGCCCGCTCGAGGAGCTGCAGGCCGCCGTGGCCAGCGCCCCGCCGGTACGTGGCTTCGTACGCGCGTTGCAGGCGGCCGTGGCCAACGGCGACCCGGCGGTGATTGCCGAGGTGAAGAAGGCCAGCCCGTCCAAGGGCGTCATCCGCCCCGATTTCCGGCCGGCTGACATCGCGGTCAGCTACGAGTTCGGTGGTGCCAGCTGCCTGTCGGTGCTGACCGACGTGGACTTCTTCCAGGGCGCCGATACCTACCTGCAGCAGGCCCGTGAAGCCTGCACGCTGCCGGTGCTGCGCAAGGACTTCGTGATCGACGCCTACCAGGTGTACGAGGCGCGCGTGCTGGGCGCCGACTGCATCCTGCTGATCGTCGCCGCGCTGGACGACACCCAGCTGGCCACGCTGTCGGAACTGGCGCTGTCGCTGGGCATGGACGTGCTGGTGGAAGTGCACGACATCGACGAGCTGGAGCGCGCGCTGCAGGTGCCGGCGCCGATGATCGGCATCAACAACCGCAACCTGCGCACCTTCGAGGTGTCGCTGCAGACCACGCTGGACATGCAGCAGGCGGTGCCGCGTGACCGCCTGCTGGTCACCGAGAGCGGCATCCTCGGCCCGCAGGACGTGGCGCTGATGCGCGATGCAGGCATCCATGCCTTCCTGGTCGGCGAGGCCTTCATGCGCGTGGAAGAGCCGGGCGAGGGCCTGCGTCAGCTATTCTTCGCAACATGACAACGCACTATCCGACGCCGCGCGAGGATGCGCCGCTGGTGGTCTTCGACTTCGACCACACCCTCTACGACGGCGATTCGGGTACCCACCTGTTCGCCTCGCTGATCAAGCGCAACCCGTTGCGCATGCTGGCGGCGCTGCTGGTCACGCCGATTGCCGGGCCGATGGTGGCGATGCTGCCGACCCGTCGCGCGGGCATCTCGGTCTATGTGTGGATCGGCAGCTTCGGCCTGCACCGTGCGCGCGATTTCAACAAGGTGATCGACGCCTACGTGCTGCGCAACCAGGCGCAGATGCGCGCCAAGCTGCTGCCGCAGGCGCTGGAGGTGTTCGCCGCGCACCGCGCCAAGGGCGATCGCGTGGTGGTTGCCACCGGCGCGCCGCCGGAGCTGGCCCGCGCGATCCTGGCCTTCGTCGCCCATCAGGACGTACCGGTGATCGGTACCGAGGTCGGCCCGCGGCTGGGCGGTGTTGGCCCGACCCGGCACTGCCACAACGAAGAGAAGATGCGCATGCTGCGCGAACGCGGCTATGGCGACATCGATATCGCCTACTCCGACAGCACCGCCGACCTTCCGCTGCTGCTGGCGGCCAAGGCGCCGGTGGTGGTGAACCCGAAGCCGGGGCGGGTGGCGTTTTTCCGCCGCGTGCTGCCGGCCGGCACCCGCATCCTCAACTGGGGATGCGTGGATCGCGGCGGCGACAAGGCCTGACCCGCGCCTGTTGTAGAGCCGAGCCATGCTCGGCTGCTCTTCGTTGCGGGATCCGTGCGTCCTCAGCCGAGCATGGCTCGGCTCTACAGGGGATGCTTCAGCGGTAGAGGTGCCCGTACACCGCATGCCCGATCTGGAACAGGCTGATGCCCAGCACCAGCACGCCGACGGCCACCAGCACCCAGCGCTCCTTCACCCGCTTGACCAGGATCGCCGCCACCGGCGCGGCCATCATGCCGCCGATCAGCAGGCCGGCGACGATCTGCAGATGCTGCACGCCCATCGACAACAGGAAGGTCGCTGACACCGTCAACGTGACCACGAACTCGGCTGCGTTGACTGTTCCGATGGTGGTGCGCGCCTGGCCGCCGCGGGCGAGCAGGGTGGACGTCGCGATCGGCCCCCAGCCACCGCCGCCGCTGGCGTCGAGCAGGCCGGCGAAGAAGCCCAGCACCGGCACCCGCCGGATCTCGCCCTTGGGCATAAAGCGCCCAGCGGCGCGGGCCAGGATGATGATCGCCAGCACCAGCAGGTACAGGTAGATCAGTGGCCGGATGATCTCGCCCGGGAGCTGCGTGAGCACGTACGCGCCCACGGCACCGCCCACTGCGCCGGGCAGGGCCAGGCGCACGAACAGGCGTTTATCGACATTTCCGGCTGCGAGGTGCGACACCCCCGAGGCGCCAGTGGTGAACACTTCAGCGGTGTGGATGCTGGCGCTGACCTGTGCCGGGGGCAGGCCCATGCTGAGCATCACCGACGAGGACACCAGGCCGAAGGCCATGCCCAATGCACCGTCCACCAGCTGTGCGCCGAGGCCGATGAGAATGAACCACCAGAATTCGCTGCTCAGCTCCATGTACCGAGCCTAGCTCAGCGGGCCGCGCAGGGGCCGTGTAGAGCCGAGCCCTTGCGCGGCTGCCTTTGACGTACCGCAGCCGAGCGTCGGCTCGGCTCTACAGGATGGCTCGGCAGCGTTGGGTTGCCTTGCAATCAACGGGTGCCGTACAGCACCACGGTCTTGCCGCGGGCATGCAGCAGGCCGTCGGTCTGCAGCTTCTTCAACACGCGGCCGGCCATTTCGCGCGAGCAGCCGACCAGTCGCGCCAGTTCCTGTCGCGAGACGCGCAGCTGGCTGCCCTGCGGGTGGCTCATCGCCTCCGGTTCCTGCGCCAGGTCGTGCAGGGTGCGCACGATCCGGTCGGTAACGTCCAGGAATGCCAGGCGGCTGGCCTTGCGGCTGGTGTCGAGCAGGCGCTTGGAAATCTGCTGGCCCAGCGCATACAGCAGGCGCGGGGCATCGGCCGACAGCGGGCCGAGGAACAGCTGATGCAGGCGCTCGTAGCTGATTTCAGCCAGCTCGCAGGCGGTACGGGTCCGCAGGATCACCTCGCGGCGGTCCGATTCGACGAACAGGCCCATCTCGCCGACGAACTCGCCGGCACCGAAGTAGCCCAGCACAAGCTCGCGATCGTCATCTTCCTCGGCCATGATCGAAACCGAGCCGCTGATGACGTAATACAGGGTTCCCGCCGGGTCTCCGGGCCGGAAGACGTCGGTACGGGTGGGATATCGCCGCCTGTGGCTGTGCGCCAGGAAACGATCGATTGTGGCGATATCCAGGGCCAGTGGACTGCTAGCTAGGCGCACGGTTGACACGATAGGAGCGCTCCCTCTGCGCATGAACGGATTCACGGGGTCGATAGCGGAGCTTAACCAGCGCAATTGTTAAGGGCAAACAGTGTGCCAGAACTCTTGCGTCTTCACGTTCCCCCCGGGGGCAGTTTGCCCCATAATTCCCCCTTTCCCTTCTTACACAGGAATCGACCGCCGTGGTCAAGCCGTTGCCTCGCCTGAGGCTGCAGGGTTTCAACAACCTCACCAAGGCGCTGAGCTTCAACATCTATGACGTGTGTTACGCGCGCACCGAAGAGGAGCGTCAGCGTTACATTGAATACATCGATGAAGAGTACAACGCCGACAGGCTGACTCAGATCTTGACCGATGTCGCCGAGATCATCGGCGCCAACATCCTGAACGTGGCCCGCCAGGACTACGATCCGCAGGGTGCCTCGGTGACCATCCTGATCTCCGAAGAACCGGTGATCGACAAGAAGCTGGCCGGCAAGGAGCTGATCTCCGACGCCGTGGTCGCGCACATGGACAAGAGCCACATCACGGTCCATACCTACCCGGAAACCCATCCGCAGGAAGGTATCGCCACGTTCCGCGCGGACATCGACGTGGCCACCTGTGGCGTCATTTCCCCGCTGAAGGCCCTGAACTACCTGATCGAGAGCCTCGAGTCGGACATCGTGATCATGGACTACCGCGTCCGTGGCTTCACCCGCGATGTGAAGGGCAAGAAGCACTTCATCGACCACAAGATCAACTCGATCCAGAACTTCCTGGCCAAGAACATCAAGTCGCGTTACGAGATGTTCGACGTCAACGTCTACCAGGAGAACATCTTCCACACGAAGATGCACCTGAAGGACTTCGACCTGGACCAGTACCTGTTCGAGGAAAAGGCCAAGAACCTCTCGTTCAAGGAACGCATGAAGATCGAAGCGCTGCTCAAGCGCGAGATCGAAGAGCTGTTCCACGGCCGGAACCTGTCCGAGTAAGTCCCATGTGCGATGCCCGCAGGCATCGCCACCCAGGCGGGACGACCCGCCCCGTGGAACCAGTGCCCCACACACGTTACAGTTCCACGGTGATGTACCGACCCACGGCCCGGTGTGAAAACACCGGGCCGTTTCGTTTTTCTCAAGAAAGGTAAGGAGCCCCCACCCATGCCCTGGATCTACCTGCTGCTGGCCGGCCTGTTCGAGATCGGTTTCGCCCTCGGAATGAAGTACTCCGAAGGCTTCAGCAAACCCCTGCCCACCGTTGCCACGGTGGTATCGGCCCTGATCAGCCTGTACCTGATGAGCCAGGCGATGAAGAGCATCCCGGTCGGTACGGCCTACGCGATCTGGACCGGCATCGGTGCCATGGGCGTGGCTGTGCTCGGCATCTACCTGTTCAATGACAGTGCGTCGCCGGCCCGCCTGGCCTGCGTGGGCCTGATCGTGGCCGGCGTGATCGGCCTGAAGCTGGTCTCGCCCAACTGATTGATGGCCCGACCAACGGTCGGGCCCCCACCGTCGCCCCCCGCACCTCCTGGTAGGCCCGCACCGTTGGTGCGGGCGACCCTTCAGATGCGGTAGGCGATGGTCTTCATCACCCTGGAGGCCAGCGCCATCACGCCCGGGATCGGGAACGGCAGGCGGCGTGCGCCGGCCTGCTCGGCGTGCTCCGCATGGCGGGCTTCGTCTTCCTTCATCACCTCGATGACCGCACGGCTGCGCAGGTCGCCGGCCGGCAGATCGACCAGGTGCTCGTCCAGATGGGCTTCCACCTGGCGCTCGGTTTCGACCACGAAGCCGAGGTTCCAGCCGTCGCCGCGCAGCCCGGCCAGGGTGCCGATGGTGTAGCTGCCGGCGTACCACAACGGGTTGAACAGGCTCGGGCGGCTGCCCAGCTCGCCCAGCCGGGTGGCGCACCACGCCAGGTGGTCGGTCTCTTCCTGGGCCGCTTCCAGCAGGTGTTCACGCGTGGCAGGGTCGCGGGCCACGGCGGCCTGGCCGAAATACAGGCCCTGTGCGCAGACTTCGCCGACGTGGTTGATCCGCATCAGCCCGGCCGCGTGGCGGCGTTCAGCGTTGTCCATGCCCGGCTCGCTGGTGTCCGCGGCCGGGTAGGGGCGGGCCGCCGGCGGGTTGCCGAACACCGTGTCCAAGGCGCGCTGCGCTTCGGTCAGCAGGTGGTCCAGCGGTGTGGTCTGGCGGAGCACGGTCATGGCGGTACGCGGTGGGACGGAAGACCCCTCGATTCTCCCCCGGCTCCGGCCCCCTGCCAACCCGGGACATGGCCGGCTTGCACCGGGGGCTTGACCTGCGTACAATCCCGCCTCTTACGCTTCACCTTTCACAACGCGTGGCAGAGTTCCGGCGAGCCGTTCGCCGCAATGAGCCCGACCTAACATAGAGTTCTTCATGAGCACTTTCACTGCCAAGAACGAGACCGTCCAGCGCGACTGGTACCTCGTCGACGCCGAGGGCAAGACCCTGGGCCGTCTCGCCACCGAGCTGGCCCGCCGTCTGCGTGGCAAGCACAAGCCGGTCTACACCCCGCACGTTGATACCGGCGACTACCTGGTCGTCATCAATGCAGAAAAGATTGCCGTCACCGGCAAGAAGCTGCAGGACAAGATGTATCACCGTTTCACCGGTTACATCGGCAACCTGAAGACCGAGTCCCTGGCCCAGGCGCTGGAGCGCCACCCGGAGCGCGTGATCGAGATCGCCGTCAAGGGCATGCTGCCGAAGGGCCCGCTGGGTCGCCAGATGTACCGCAAGCTCAAGGTCTACGCCGGCACTGAGCATCCGCACGCCGCACAGCAGCCGCAGGTTCTGGATATCTAATCATGGCTATCACTCAAAACTACGGCACTGGCCGCCGCAAGTCCTCCACCGCTCGCGTGTTCCTGCGCAAGGGTTCGGGCAACATCACCGTCAACGGTCGTCCGCTGGACGAGTTCTTTGGTCGTGAGACCGCGCGCATGATCGTGCGCCAGCCGCTCGAGCTGACCAAGAACACCGAAAGCTTTGACATCCTGGTCACCGCCGCTGGCGGCGGCACCACCGGCCAGGCCGGTGCGATCCGTCTGGGCATCGCCCGTGCTCTGGTCGAGTACGACGAAACCCTGAAGTCCGAGCTGCGCAAGGCTGGCTTCATGACCCGTGACGCCCGTGAAGTCGAGCGTAAGAAGGTTGGTCTGCACAAGGCCCGCCGCGCCACCCAGTTCTCCAAGCGCTGATCTACCGCGCCTGGTTGGGCTCCTTCAGGAGCCCGCTGGATGGGAAAGCAAAAGCCCGGCTTCGGCCGGGCTTTTGTCGTTTCGGGGGGGATGCATTTCCGGGTTGCCGGCCAGCGGCCGGCACTACCCATGGTTTCGCATCTCGGAAGGGGTGGGGTCAGAGCCCTTTCCTTGGGAAAAGGATCCGACCCCGGGCCTCTCTCTGGAGAAGAGCCCCCTTGTTGTTCAAGGGGGGGGCGCGCCGACAGGCGCGGGGATAAGGTGGAATGCGCGACCAAATCAAAAGCAAAAGGCCAGATCTTTCGATCTGGCCTTTTGCTTTTAATTTGGCTGCCCCGGATGGATTCGAACCACCGAATGCCTGAGTCAGAGTCAGGTGCCTTACCGCTTGGCGACGGGGCAAAACGTGCAACTATTTTCTCACTTTTCACACTGAAAAACAACTTGATTTTCAGCGTGGTGGCTATGGGTGGACTCGAACCACCGACCCCAGCATTATGAGTGCTGTGCTCTAACCGGCTGAGCTACATAGCCTTGGTGAGCCCGCTATTCTGCGGATGTGTATCGGCCCTGTCAACACTTTTGTGCCGCGCTTGTGGGCCGACAGAGGGCATGGGATAGTCCCGACCAGTAGATTTTCTTAGGAGTCCGCATCGTGATCGATCCGGACGGCTATCGACCGAACGTCGGCATCGTGCTGATGCGGCAGGACGGCCAGGTGTTCTGGGCACGACGCGTGCGCCGGGACGGCTGGCAGTTCCCGCAGGGTGGCATGAACACCGACGAGACGCCTGTCGAGGCCATGTATCGTGAACTGCAGGAAGAGACCGGCCTGCTGCCTGAGCACGTGGAAGTGCTCGGGGCGACGCCCGGCTGGCTGCGCTACAAGCTGCCGGCACGGGCCATCCGCCGCAATGAGCGGCAGGTCTGCATCGGGCAGAAGCAGGTCTGGTTCCTGCTGCGCCTGACCGGCGATGAATCGCATGTGCAGCTGGACCATACCGACTCGCCCGAGTTCGACCACTGGCGGTGGGTGGACTTCTGGTACCCGGTGGAGCACGTGGTGATGTTCAAGCGTGGCGTCTATGCGCGCGCGCTGCGACACCTGGCGCCGTTGGCGCGTGGGGTGGCCGGGCAGGGCGTCAGCGCCATGCCCAAGAGTGCCGCCGAGGCCTGGATGCCGGGCCACGCAGCCGGCCACGACAGGCCCCGGAAGCGCACGCCCAAGCGCGGCGGCTACTGGGCGCGCAAGGCCAAGGGGGAGTCCGGGGCGGTTTGAATGGGAGGCCACGCAGGCTGTGGGCCGATTCGTCACAACGCGTCCCCCCCGGCTGTTTCCAGCAGGACCTGGCTGCCCGCCGGGCCGGTCAATCCGACTCTGAACGGTATCGAGAATGGTTCAGGTCTCTGATTGACAACCATTCTCGTTTCCATTGGAATACGCAACAGGCCGCTTCTGGCCTGTCAGCCCGGTCCCCGCCTGTGTACGTCTGCATCTGCAACGGAGTCACCGACCACCAGATCCGCGAAGCCGCCAGCCATGGCGTCAGCACGGTGGCGGAACTGACCATGCGTACCGGTTGCGGTGCCACCTGCGGTTCGTGCCTGGACATGGCCGGCGACCTGCTGGCCAAGGCACGCGCGACGCACGATCTGCCGCTGCCGGTATTGGGCCTCGCCCAGGTCGCCTGATCGTTTCCTCGCGGCCTGTTGACGCCGCGCTTTCGCGTCCTTCACCTGCAACCGCGCAGGCCAATGCGCACGATTCGCGTTCCTTCACCACCGCACGCAAGGCGTTACAGTGCCTGCGTTTTCAGCGTGCAGGAGCATCCCCATGAAGGGCGACACCAAGGTCATCGAATTCCTCAACAAGGTCCTCTACAACGAGCTGACCGCGATCAACCAGTACTTCCTGCACGCCAAGATGCTGAAGAACTGGGGCATCAAGGAACTGGCCGAACACGAGTACAAGGAATCGATCGACGAGATGAAGCATGCCGACATGCTCGCCGACCGCATCCTGTTCCTCGAAGGCCTGCCGAACTTCCAGGCGCTGGGCAAGCTGCGCATCGGCGAGAACCCCACCGAAATCCTGCAGTGCGACCTGTCGCTGGAACGCGATGGCGTGGTCACCCTGCGCGAGGCGGTGGCCTATTCCGATTCGGTTGGCGACTATGTCAGCCGCCAGCTGTTCGTGAAGATCCTCGACTCGGAGGAAGAACACATCGACTGGCTGGAAACCCAGCTCGACCTGATCGAGCGTATCGGCGAGCCGAAGTACCTGCTGAGCAAGCTGGAAGAGTGAATCAGCGGTCCTGGCCGGCGCGATGCTGTGCCAGGTAGCCCGTCAGTGCAACGCGCGCCCGGGCGAATTCCGCAACCAGCAGCGCCACCGCCACTGCGGGGCGCTGCAGGCTGCCACTACGGGTCTCGTGCTCGATCCGCTGCGCGATCGCCGACAGCGACAACGCCCCCACGTTCGCGCTTGATGATTTCAGGCTGTGCGCGACGGCCTGCATGCGCGGTTCATCGCTGTTCCGCGCGGCCAGCTGCAACTGCTGCACCATCGCCGGCGCATCTTCAAGAAATGCCGTGACGATCTGGGTGGCAGCATCGCCGATCACCGCGTGCAGTTCATCCAGCACATCGCGGTCGAGCACCGGTTGTGGTGCTGGCGCCACCTGCTTTTCCGGATTCTGTAGAGCCGCGCCATGCTCGGCTGATGGCGTGCGACTGCAATTGGCCGTCAGGCGAGCATCACCCGGCTCCACAGAAGGCCGTGCAGGTGCTGCGGCTTTACCGCCACCCCAGCGCTGCAGCAGCGCATGCAGCGTTGCGCGCGCGATCGGCTTGGACAGGTAATCGTCCATGCCGGCCTGCAGGCAGCGCTCGCGGTCGCCGGCCATCGCATTGGCGGTCATCGCGATGATCGGCAGTCGCGCACGCCCGGTTTCCGCTTCTTCGGCGCGCCAGCGGTGCGTGGCGGCGTAGCCGTCCAGCACCGGCATCTGGCAATCCATCAGCACGATGTCCAGCCCGCCTTCGCGAAGGGCGGCCAGGGCCTGTTCGCCATCGGCGGCGTTGCGCACCTCGCACTGGAACACCCGCAGCAGCTGCTCGGCCACCATCCGGTTCACCGTATTGTCCTCCACCACCAGTACGCGCAGATGCAGCGGCGGCAGCGTGGCAGCCGGTTGCTCGTGTTCCGCGCTGGCCAGCAGCGCAGCGGGGCGGGCAGAGGCGACCGGTGCCGCCAGCAGTGCATGCAGGGCGGCGTCGTCGAAGTGGGAGGGCAGCTGGCGCTGGCGGGGGCGTTGCGCAATCGCATCCTCCTGCAGCCACAGTACCTGCAGTGCATCGTCGTCGTCGCGTTCCCCCAGTGCGAGCTGCAGCGTGGCCTCGCCGTTGCGGCGTGCGCGCGCATCGACCAGCAGCCAGGCGGGTGCCGGTTTTCCGGGCCGCGCGGGAGCGCGCAGGCGCTCGACCACGCTGTCCAGTTGCGCCAGCACCTCCACCTGCAGTCCATGGTGGGCAGCGATGCGCTCGATGCGTGCCTGCAGCGTTGCATCGGCACTGAACAGCAGCAGCGGTGCCGGCGCGCGCGTCATCGCCGGCAGGTCGCCAGGAACCTTCAGCAGCGGGATCTCGAACCAGAACGTAGCACCCTGGCCGGGCGTGGACTGCACACCAATACGCCCATGCATCAGGTCGATGATGCGCTTGCAGATGGCCAGGCCCAGGCCGGTGCCGCCGTAGATGCGCGTGGTGGATGCGTCGGCCTGGCTGAAAGACTGGAACAGGCGTGCCTGCAGCGCGTCGTCGATGCCGATGCCGGTATCGATGATCTCGAAGCGCAGCTGGTGCTGCGCGGCACCTTCGCCCAGGCGCAGCACACGCAGCTGCACCTGGCCGCGGGCGGTGAACTTGATCGCATTGGCCAGCAGGTTGCTCAGCACCTGGCGCAGGCGCACCGGGTCGCCGCGCACCGGCAGGCGCACCGATGGATCCAGCTGCAGGCCCAGTGCCAGGCCCTTGGCGTCGGCGGCGCGCTGCATCAGCTGCACCACGCCGTCGAGCAGATCGCGGAGGTTGAAGCTGGTGATTTCCAGCTCCAGCGCCTGTGCTTCCAGCCGGGAGTAGTCGAGGATGTCGTCGACGATGCGCAGCAGCTGCTGCGAGCTGGCCGAGGCGGTGGCCAGCATCTGCCGCTGGTCCTCGCCCAGTGGCCCGCGTGCGATCAGCTCCAGCATCGGCAGAATGCCATTGAGCGGGGTGCGGATCTCGTGGCTCATCGTGGCCAGGAACTCGCCCTTGGCAAGCACGGCCGCCTCGGCGGCCTGCTTGGCCTGCAGCAGCTGTTGTTCCAGCTGGCCCTGGCGTTCAGTGGTATGGCGTAGCTGGTCCCGTTCAGCGGCCAGCGCGCCGTGCGTGCGCTGCAGCTGCGCCAGCGCACGGTCGCGCGCACGAAGCCGCAGGCCCAGCGCCATCAGCGCGATGGTGGCCGCGGCGAGGGCAACCAGCAGCACGCCCCACAGCGGCACGTCAGAGCACCGCGTTGTGGAAGTCGAAGTTCAGGTCGCTGCCGGCCGACTGCACCATGTTGCCCTGGATGTAGTCGACGCCGCCGACCCACATCGCCGCCGCAGCCTGCGGATCCTCGATCTGCTGGCCGATGATCTGCAGCCCGGCGGCATGGGCCTGATCGATCGCCTTGCGCAGCTCCTCGCGCGTGGCCGGATTGGCATGGCTGCTGGAAAAGCGCGCAGCCATGCGCACGAACGACAGCGGCAGCTGGTTCAGCAGGGCATCGGCCTCGCCGCTGGGTTCGAACTGGCTCAGGCAGAAGCGCACCCCGGCACTGGCCATGCGCTGGCAGAACTGCTGCAGCGGCACGGTGTGGATCAGTGCGTCCGGCAGGCGCACGTCGATCACCAGTGCACTGCCCGGCAGGTCGCGCTGCTGCAGTGATTCCAGCAGCCAGTCGGCGAAGGCGTCGCGCTGCAGGGTGCGCAGCGACTGCGAGACGAACAGGTTCAGTGGCTGCGTCGCGTGGCGGTACAGGTCCAGCAGCCCCAGCGCGTGGTCCATCACCTGCTGATCGAGATCGGCGATGCGGCCTGCGGCTTCCGCGGCCGGGATTACCTGCCCGGCCGCCAGCACGGTGCCGTCGGCCTGGCGAAGGCGCAACAGCAACTGGTACTGCGCGGTGTTGCCGCCGGCAACAGCGACGATCGGCTGATAGGCCAGTTCCAGCTGTCCTTCCAGCAGCGCCAGGTGTTCCTGTTCGGTGACTGCCTGGCGGTGCACATGGCCGGCCACCCCGGCGCTGAGCAGGCGCGCCTGCAGGGTGGTGCGCTCGACGGCTTCCAACGCACTGCTGGCATCGTCGAAGCCTGGTGACAGCGGTGCATAGCCGACTACGCCGCGCAGGTGCACGGATTCGTCGTCGCGGATCACGAAGGCACGTGCCGACAGCTGCTCGCGCAGGCTGGCAGCGATGCTGTCAAGGGCGTCCTCGTCGGCGCTGCGGGCCAGCAGCAGGAAGCTGTTGTCGTTCAGGCGTGCCAGCAGGTGCGGATGGCCGGCTTCGGCCAGGCGCTGCCCGGCCTGCACCATCAGCCGTTCAAACGCGGCATAGCCATAGCGTTCGCGCAGGCCCAGCGCGCTGGCCACTTCGATGAAGAACACGCCGCCCTGATCGCGGTGGGCGAGTGCGGTGTTGAGCTGCTGCAGCACGTGGTGGCGCGTCGGCAGGCCGGTTTCCGGATTGCTGGTGGCCGGTGCGCCGGTGGCGCCGGGCAGGGTCGCGGCCTGGGCTCGTGCGCGGCGGATGCGGTTGGCCACCGCTGCGATCAGGTGGCGGGGCCGGATCGGCTTGCTCAGGTAGTCGTCCGCGCCGCTGTCGAGGACTTCGAACTGGCGCTCCGGATCCGGATCACCGCTGAGGAACACGATCGGAAGCAGCTGCAGGCCGGGCTGCTGGCGGATCAGCGCGGTCAGGCGCATGCCGTCCAGGCCGGGCAGGTGAAGATCCATCAGGATCAGGTCGGGGCGGTGCTCCTTGATGGCCTGCAGCGCGGCATCGGCATCGTTGTGGACGATCGCCTGCATGCCGGCGCCGTGCAGCACGCTCTGCGCGAACAGGGCCTGCGCGCGATCGTCTTCAACGATCAGCACGCGGTAGGGCGAGTCCGATGGCGACGGGGCCAGATCGTTGTTGTCGGCGTCGGCCAGTGCGACCGGGCCGGGCAGCGGCGGCGGCGCGCTGTTGGCCGGCGTGGACGCATCGGCCGCGACAGGGGATGGGCTCGCCGCCATCGGTGGGACCACGGCCGGAGACGCCGTCTCGGGGGCCCAGCGTTGCCAATGGTCGGCCGGAGGGGTTTCAGCGCGTCCCGGGCGGGCGCCCGCGGGGGATTCGTTTGCGGCCATCGGTGCTCCTGGTGTTCGCGTCCATTATGCGACAAGCCCGGCGCTCAGCCGGTACCGGTGTGCCCTGGCGGTGCTGCCGATGCACCGCGCGCCAGCCAGCGCACGCCCTTCCACAGGGCGCGCCAGACCAGCCACACCAGCAGCGCACCGGCCAGGCTGCAGGCCAGCACCACGACCAGCGCGATCCACGGGTGTGCCAGGGCGAGGGCCAGGCCACCGATCACGACGGTGTCTTCGGCCGCAGAGGCGACCCAGTTGCTGGCCGGTTCCGGCGAGGTGTTGAGCAGGGCGCGGGTACCGGCCTTCAGGCCATGGCTGGCCAGGGCGACGCCGGCACCGGCGGCGAGCGCACCGGTGCCCAGCTGGCCATCCGGCGACAGCGTGGCCGCCGCAAGGAATGCGCCGGCGGGTACGCGCGCGAGCGTCTGCACCAGGTCCCACACCGAATCCACGCCAGGGATCTTGTCGGCGAAGAACTCGGCCACCGCCAGCGCCGCCGAGGTGCCCAGCACCCACCATGATTCGGTGGCCTGCAGGGCGGGGGGCAGATCGACCCAGCCAAGCAGCCCGGCCAGGCCGACACCGAACACGGTGAGGTAGACGCGGATACCGGCCAGCCAGGCCAGCAGGATGCCGATCACGAACAGGTGGGCTTCGGTCATGGCGATGCTCCGGCGACGGAACTGTGCAGGGGGCCACACTATCGACGATGGCGTGCCTGAACGCCACCGACCGTGGCCGGCCACTGCGCAGGAAACCCACCCGTCCTGTCATACACTAGCCCGTCGTTTGCCACAGGGGCCGTACCGGTGTCGCCCTTGCGATACCCCGGAAACCACCCATGACCAACCGTCCTCCCATGCGCGTGCAGGTCCGCCTGCCCGGCGCGCCGCAACCGCCTGCCGACCGTCGCCGCCTGCTGGTGATCGGCGGCATCTGGCTGCTCAGCCTGGTGCTGGCGGTGCTTGGCGGCTGCTGGATGGCCACCCCGCGCGATGCCCAGGGCCAGCGCCTGCAGGCCGCCGAGAAGCGTGCCGAGGCGCTGCAGGCGCAGCTGACCGAGCTGCGCCAGAAGCAGGCCACGCTGGAAGCCTCCGACCGCATCAGCCGTGCCGCAAATACCGAGGTGCAGTCCTCGTTGGCCGAGCGCGATGAGGAAATCGCCGGGCTGCGCGCCGATGTTGCCTTCTATGAGCGGCTGGTCGGCTCGACCAGCCAGCGCAAGGGCCTGAACACCCATTCGATCGAGTTCAGCCCGGAAGCGGCCGGCACCTGGCAGTACACCGCCGTGCTGACCCAGAACCTCAACCGCGGGGCCATCAGCCAGGGGCAGATGCGCTTCACCGTGGAAGGCGTGAAGAACGGCAAGCTGGCCACGATCAGCTGGGATGATCTGCACCAGCGCAGCAAGGTGCCGGGACAGGACTACTCGTTCCGGTACTTCCAGCAGCTCACCGGCAGCGTGATGCTGCCGGCTGACTTCACCCCGCAACGCGTGCGGGTGACATTGGGGAGTGGTACGGGGGGTACCACCCAGGTATTCGACTGGAAACAGGCCGGTGCGCCGGCCAGCAAAGGGGAGTAGGCAGATGTTCGGAAGCAGCAAATCCAACCGTGAAGGCCAGCTGGTGGTGGATGCCCTGATCGGCAACCAGGTGGTGATCCGCGGTGATGTGGAATTCAGTGGGGGCCTGTATGTGGAAGGCCGCATCCACGGCAAGGTGATCGCCGCCGAAGGCGCCAGTGGTGCGACCCTGACGGTTGCCGAGCACGGCGTGATCGAAGGTGAGATCCGGGCCCAGGTGGTGGTCATCAGTGGCCGCCTGGACGGCGATGTACACGCTACCGAGAAGGTCGAGTTGACCCCGAGCGCACGGGTCAATGGCAACGTCCATTACCAGGTGGTGGAGATGAACGCGGGCGCGCAGCTGAACGGCCGCCTGATCCATGCCAGCGCCCCGATGGCAGCCTTGCCGGCGCCGGAAGGCGAAGACGCCCATGATGGCAAGGGCGATACCGCCGCGCGTCGCAAGCTGGCCGAGGCGATGGCTTGAAAGCCGTCGTCGGCACCCCCATGCTGGCAGCATGAGCACGCTAGTCTCCCTGCCCGGCGCCACCTCGGTTGCCGCGCCCGATTACCAATCGCTGGAGCGCCCGCTGAACTTCACCGAGTCGGCGGCCGCCAAGGTCAAATCCCTGATCCAGGAAGAGGGCAACCCCGACCTGGCCCTGCGTGTGTACATCGAGGGAGGCGGCTGTTCGGGCTTCCAGTACGGGTTCGAGTTCGACGAGAACCGTGCCGAGGATGACCTGGCGGTACAGACCAGCGGTGTGACCCTGCTGGTCGACCCGCTGAGCCTGCAGTACCTGATGGGCGCGGAGGTGGATTACACCGAGAGCCTGACGGGTGCCCAGTTCGTGATCCGCAACCCGAACGCAAAGACCACCTGCGGCTGCGGCAGCAGTTTCAGCATGTAAGCAGGGCGCGGGGCCTGTGTCCCGCGCGACAAGGTGTGTGGAGCAAGCTCCACACCCACAGACGGTTTCCGCAAAGCCTGCGGCTTGCCACCTGCATCGATTGGCGGCACGCTTGGCGGATGCCCAATACTCCTTCGCCGCTTTCCGGTTTTGCCTTCGTTGGCGAACCGTTGGAGCGCGCCGATGCCCTGCGCGAAGATGCCGATGCACTGGCGCGCCTGTGGCCGGGCGCGCGCATCCTCGTCCTCGATCACGATGGCAGTGCCTTCACCGGCGATGACGACCAGCCGCTGGCGCTGACCGGCGCCGACGTCGGCGGTGGCCCGGGCGCCGCAGTTTTCCTGGGGCTTCGCGGTGATCAGGCATGGTTCTCGGTCGAAGCCACCCATGTCACCGTGAGCGCGCCACGCCGACTCGATCTGCGCCAGGCTGCATTGTTGTGGCCGATGGCCGATGCCACCGCTTTCAGCTATGCCCGTGGCATGTCCTACTGGCACTCGCGCACCCGCTTCTGCGGCGTATGCGGCGGCGCGGTGGCGTTTGCCCGTGGCGGCTTCGTCGGCCGTTGCGCGCAGTGTTCCACCGAACACTATCCGCGCGTCGATCCGGCGGTGATCGTCGCCGTGGAAAACCAGGGCCGGCTGCTGCTGGGCCGACAGTCGAACTGGGCCCCGCGCCGTTACTCGGTGCTGGCCGGCTTCGTCGAACCTGGCGAGACCTTCGAGCAGACCGTGGTGCGCGAAGTCCATGAGGAGAGCAAGGTGCGGGTGACCGCCTGCCAGTACCTCGGTTCGCAGCCGTGGCCGTTCCCCGGCGCGCTGATGGTCGGCTTCCGTGCACAGGCGCATGACGACCTGCCGACCGTGGATGGCGAGCTGGAAGACGCGCGCTGGTTCAGTGCCGACGAGGTCGGCGCCGCGTTGGCGCGCGATGTGGAGGACGACGGCCAGGGCATCCGCCTGTCGCCACCGATCTCGATTTCGCGGAGCCTGATCGAACACTGGTACCGCCAGCAGCGGGGCTGAGCCGGCGTTTCGGCCGGGCCGATCGTGGCAGCTGTATTGCCGCCACCTGAACACGGCCCGGGTTACAGTCCGGTTCACCCGCGAGGGCACCACTGCGACAGGTAAGGTAGCGGCGCCGAGCGTTCTGTTTCGTAGGGAGACCTGCCATGTTCACCACTCTGGCCGCCGTGCTGGTGGCGCTGGCCCTGGGCCACGTTGCCCCGGCCGCTGCCGCCTCGATGCGCCGTTTCGACGGCTTCCGGCGCTGGCTGGGCTGGCTGGACGCGCGTGGTGGCAAGGCCTGGCAGGGACCGGCTGGAGTGGCGCTGGCGCTGCTGCCGCCGTTGCTGCTGATGGGGCTGCTGGCGTGGCTGCTGCGCGGAGTGCTGTTCGGCCTGCCGTCGCTGCTGCTGGGCGTGGCCGTGCTGGCCTGGTGCTGGGGGCCGCGCGACCTGGATCGCGATATCGAAGCCATCATTGATGCGGACGACGCCGCGACGCGGCAGGCAGCCGTGCGCAACCTGCAGGCCGCCGGTGGCAGCCTGCGCGAAGACGTGCCGTCGCTGGTCGAAGCGACCGTGCTCAATGCGCTGCGTCGCTGGTTCGCGGTGCTGTTCTGGTTCCTGCTGCTGGGCCCGGTCGGTGCGCTGGGCTACCGCTTGCTGGCGTTGATGGCGGAAAGCCCGATGCGTGCACGCGTGCCGGTGGAGCCGCTGGCGCTGGCGCAGCGCCTGCTGGGCTGGATCGAGTGGCCGGTAGCGCAGCTGATGGCGTTCTCGATGGCGCTGGTCGGCAACTTCGATACGGCGTGGAAGGCCTGGCGCCAGGCCCATGGCGAACGCCTGGTCGGCACCATCGGGTTCCTGGGCGCGGTGGCGCGGGCCAGCGTCAACGCCGAGCTGCGCGAGGACGCGCACGATTACACCGAGGCGGGGCTGTTGCCGGTGTGGCAGCGGCTGCCGGACCTGCGTGATGCGATGAGCCTGGTGTGGCGGATGCTGCTGCTGTGGCTGGCGATCCTCGCCCTGCTGGTGATTGCAGGCTGGGTGACGTAGTTGTTTTGCAGGGCTTGCAGCCCTGCACCTGCAGAGGCAACAGCAACAGCGGCTCTGGGTTGCTGACGGTTGGGCGGGGAGGTGTGGGGCTGCAGGACACGCCGTAAACCCCCAAACCGGCCCAGCCGCTGGCGGCTGTGCGTTCAGGCGCTTGCGAAGCAGTGCTTCGCAAGCAAAGCGCCCTCACCCCTGGAGGCTCGATGGCGCCATCCATGGCGCCAACGGTCCTGCGGCCCCACACCGCCCCACCCCCGACAGTTTCCCGGTGACGGTGGGTCAACTGCGACTGCCGGTGGGTGTCGACCTTGGTCGACACGGTAGATCCACGCCATGCGTGGATGCAGAGCGAAGCGATCCGCTTCCGCTTTTGATCTTCTCTTTCTTTTCCGTGGTGGACGCACACGGAAACTGTCCGTGGCCGGGGGGGGGGGGGGGGGGGGGGGGGGGGCGGGGCGGGGGGCGCGCGCCCCCCCCCCCCCCCCCCGACAACCCGGGCCCCCCCCCCCCCAAACCCCCCCCCCCCCCCCCACCCTATTTCTTAAAAAATAACCCCCCCCCCCCCTCGGGGGGCGTTCGTTGTATAAAATAAACCTATAGACCCCCCCAAAACATCCACCCCCCACCTTAA
>NZ_JBAWUK010000013.1:76975-95591 GCF_037079935.1 Stenotrophomonas maltophilia group sp. Smal12
TTTATTATAGATCTGTGGATTATATATACAAGTAAAAAAAGTTTTGTATTTTTTTTTTTTTTTTTTTTTTGGGGGGGGGGACACACACAACATGTGGGGCGGGGGGGGGGGGGGGGTGGGGGGGGGGGGGGGGGGGCCGGGCGGCCCCCCCCCCCCCCCCGCCCCCCGCCCGCCCCCCCCCCCCCCCCCCCCCCCCCCCCCCCCCGCCCGACCCCAAGGCTTCTGCCTTCAAACGCCGCCCGCCACGAGGGGCTGCGCCGTTGGCTGGAATCCTAGACCGGTGCCAGCGCCGTGAACGGTGCCCACGGCAGGTTACGCAGCAGCGCATACCCGGGCAGTACCCAGAGCCAGAACGTGGGATTGGCCAGCACCCGCATCAGCGGGTCCAGCAGGCGCGGACGGATGCCGGCGACGTTCAGCAGCATCAGCAGGAGGAAGGGCAGGCTGATGACCAGCAGCGGGTTCATCGCCATCGCGCCGGGCAGGTCGAAATGGACCAGCGAATACAGGCAGCGGGTGCTGCCACAGCCCGGGCAGTACAGGCCGGTCAGCGCGTACAGCGGGCAGCTCGGCAAGGGATTGCCGGCGACATACGGATTGACGTTGCGCAGCACCAGCGCGGCACCGGCGGCCAGGCCGGTGGCGGCCAGCAGTGGTGCCCAGCGGGCCAGTCGGGATCGGGTGGGCAGGGCGGACATGCAGCAACGGATCCGGCGCAGGCGCCGGATCCGTCCACGCGGATCAGTAGCCGCTGTTGCTCATCGCACCCATGCCGCCGAGAGCGACGATCAGGATGCCGTACAGCACGCCGACCACGACGGCGGCAATGGCCGACCAGATGGCCCACTTCTTGGCCTTGGCCGAGGATTCCTGGGCACCGGCGATGTCGCCAGCGGCCAGCTTGCCGTTGACCTGGGCGGCGTAGACGATCGACACGATGCCGGCCGGCAGGCAGCAGAACAGGGTGCTCAGGATGGCCCAGACCAGATTGTTCGGGACCTGCGGAGTGGCGGTATTCATGGGTTCAAGCTCCTTGATGGGTGGTGGTGGTGAATCATTGGTCGGAAAGAGCGCCCAGTACGGCCAAGCCGCCGAACAGCCCGAACCACAACAGCAACAGGACCGGCAGGGCCACGGCCGAAGCCACCGCCCACCAGCCCGCCTTGCGCGACGCGCTGTAGGCCCCCGGCAGGTCGCCGGCCGCGCGGCGGCCATCGACCTGGGAGGCATAGACGATCGACACCACGCCCAACGGCAGGCAGCAGAACAGCGTCGTCAGGATCGCCCAGACCAGATGGTTGGGGATGTAGACGGGACGGCTGAGCGGTGGCGGTTGATTCAAAGCAAGACTCCATTCCTTGGTGGCCGGCCTTGGTGCATTGGCCGAACCTCCCCCCTGTGGGTGCGTAATCTACCTCAACCTGCGCTGCATGTATGCGTTTACAGTCAGATGGTGGTGTGTGTGGCCCTTGACTGGGCGCTATTTGACGGGCCTATGTCATGAGACAGAGGCCGTCATTCCGAGGATTGGGGCTATCGCCTGGAAGCGCTACCGACGGCCGCCGGGCCGATCAGGCGTGATCGCCACGCAGGGACCGCACCTGCGCCTCCAGCACCGGGGCGCGGGTGGCGTGGCCATCGACGGCCGGTGCCGCCACGACCTCGACGGTAGCGCGGAAACGGCGCGGCACCCGCATGCGGCCGAGGCGGCTGTCGCGGCGACTCCACATGCTCGACCACATGCCGCGCAGCGCCATCGGCACCACCGGCACCGGCCGGCGCTCGAGGATCTTCTCGACGCCGGACTTGAACGGCGCCATCTCCCCGTCGCGGGTCAGCGCACCCTCGGGGAAGATGCAGACCAGTTCGCCTTCGGCCAGCGCAGCGTCGATCTCGTCGAACGCCCGCTGCATCAGTGCCGGGTCTTCGCGCGCACCGGCGATCGGGATTGCCTTGGCGGTCCGGAAGATCCAGCGCATTACCGGGATGTTGAAGATCCTGTAGTACATGACGAAGCGCACCGGGCGCGGAATGGTCGCCGACAGGATCAGCGCGTCCATGTAGCTGACGTGGTTGCAGACCAGCAGCGCGGCGCCTTCGTCGGGCACGTTGGCCTCGATGCCGTGCGGGCGCAGCCGGTACAGGGTGCGCACCATCAGCCAGCTGAGGAAGCGCATCAGGAATTCGGGGACGATGGTGAAGATGTAGATCGCCACCAGCGCGTTGGCGATGGCCAGCGCCAGGAACTGCTGCGGAATGGTCCAGTGCAGCAGCGTGTGCGCGGCCAGCGACAGCAACGCCGCAGCGACGATGAAGCCCGAGTTCTGGATGTTCAGTGCGGCGAACACGCGCGACATCTGCGCCTTCGGCGTGCGGCTCTGGATCAGTGCGAACAGTGGCACCACGAAGATGCCGGTGAACAGGCCGATGCCGACCAGGTCGATGACGATGCGGATGCTGCCGGGCTGCTGCAGGAACGGCGCGATGGTCAGTCCGTGCACCGTCGCTTCGCCGCTGCGGGCGAAGTACAGGTCGAGCAGGAACGCGGTCATGCCGAACGCCCCCAGCGGTACCAGGCCGATTTCCACCGTACGGGCTGACAGCTTCTCGCACAGCAGCGAGCCGACGCCGGTGCCCACCGAGAACAGGGCCAGGGCGAAGATGTACAGGGTCGGCTCGCCGCCCAGGTTGGTCACCGCGTAGGCCGGTAGCTGCGAGGTCAGCACGGTGCCAACGAACCAGAACCAGGACACGCCCAGGATCGAGTTGCGCACGGCCTTCTGCTGGCGCGCCATGCGCAGAACCGCGAGCGATTCCGGCAACGGGTTCCAGTTGATCTTCAGGGTCGGGTCGCCTGCATCGACCCTGGGAATCAGGCGCGCGGCGATGTTGCCGCAGATCGCCAGGGCGATGATCGCGCACGCAGCCACCACCGTACCGTGGCTGCCGGCCACGGTGAACACCAGGCCGCCAACGATCATGCCGGAGAGAATCGACATTGAAGTGCCCATCTCGACCAGGCCGTTGCCGCCGGTCAGTTCCTCGGGCCTGAGCACCGACGGCAGCACCGAATACTTCACCGGGCCGAACAGGGTGGACTGCATGCCGGTACAGAACAGCGCGACCAGCAGCACCGGCAGGCTCTGGGTGAGGAAGCCGGTGGCCGCCAGCGACATGATCACGATCTCCATGGTGGTGGTGATCACGATCAACCGCGATTTTTCCAGTTTGTCGGCGATCTGCCCGGCCAGTGCCGAGAACAGGAAATACGGCAGGATGAAGATGGCCGGTGCCAACGTGGCGTACAGCCCGAGTTCCTCCTCTGGCACGGCCATGAACAGCAACATGCTGATGATCGCTTGCCGGTACACGTTGTCGTTGAAAGCACCGAGCGCCTGTACCACGAAGAACGGCAGGAAACGGCGCTGGCGGAGCAGGGCAAACTGGTTGTGACCGGACATGGAACCTCCTTGACCGGCGCAGCCTAGCATTCCTGCCCATCCGCTGTGGGTGCGGACCTGTGGGTGCGGACCGTTGGTCCGCACACCTGCCGTCGGACTCAGACGATATCGTCGACCACGCCACCATCCACGCGCAGTGCCGCCCCGGACGTGGCCGAAGCCTGCGGCGACGCCAGGTACACCACCATGTTGGCCACTTCCTCGACCGTGGCAGTGCGCTGGATCACCGAGGACGGCCGGTGTGCCATCACGAACTCGCGGCCGATCTGCTCCAGCGGCTTGCCGCTGCGCCGGCGTTCATCCTCGAACATCGCCGCGAAGCCATCGGACAGGGTCGGGCCAGGCAGCACCGCGTTGACGGTGACGCCGCTGCCGGCCACGCGCTTGGCCAGGCCGCGCGACAGTGACAGCTGCGCGGTCTTGCTGACCCCGTAATGGATCATGTCGACCGGGATGTTGCGCGCCGATTCGGACGAAATGAACAGCACGCGGCCCCAGCCGGCATCGACCATCGCTGGCAGCAGCGCACGCGACAGGCGTACGCCGGACATCACGTTGGTCTGCCAGTAGCGCTCCCAGGTGGCGTCATCGGTCTGGAAGAAATCCTCTGGGCCGAAGATGCCAGCGTTGTTGACCAGGATGTCGACCCTCGGCAGCCCAGCCAGCAGCGTATCGACACCGGCCGCATCGGAGAGGTCGGCGGCGACACCCAATACGTCGGCTCCCGGCACGGCCGCGAGCAGATGCTGGCGGGCGCGCTCGACGCTGCTGGTGCTGCGGCCATTGACAATGACCCGCGCACCAGCGCTGGCCAGGCCTTGGGCGATGGCCAGGCCGATGCCGGCGGTGGAGGCGGTGACCAGCGCGGTGCGACCACTGAGTTCGATTTTCATGGTGATGATCCAGAGCGGGCGATTGCCCAGTATCCGCGTGGCGGCGTGATCGAACTGCATCGCCCGGTGCAACGCGCCGTTGCACGCGGCGCAGCAGATCCACGCCATGCGTGGACGGGATGCCCGATCAGCGATGAGGGATCAGGTCAGGTTGGTCGCCGCCTCATTGGCCGCGGCACGCACCTTCGGCAGCATGCGCAGTACCAGCGCCATCTGGGTACGGATCAACTGCAGTTTCGGCGGCATCGCCTCGTCGATCTGCTCCAGCTCGGCAGCCACCGCGCGGTCGGCGTCGTTGTCATCGTCCGCGACGGGTTGCCGCGCGGTCAGCGCCGTCGCCAGCTGCTGAAGTGCCTTGCGCACGCGATCGCCCGCGGCCAGCGCCAGTGGATCGCCTGCGTAGCTGTCCACCTGGTCGCGGTGCGCACCCAGCGCCGACAGATGCCCCAGCAGCGTGTTGGACAGCGCCAGGAAGCGGAAGCCGGCATCCAGGTTGCGGCGCACGTGGCCGGGTTCGCGCAGCATGTTCGACAACGCGGTGGACAGCGCGGCGTCGGCGTTGTGCATGTCGCGGCGGGCGATGCGGTAGGCCAGGTCGTCGCGCATGCCGCTGCGGTACTGGCCCAGCACCGAATCCAGGTAGCGAGCCGCAGTGTCCAGCACGCGTGCCAGGACGAGATGCAGCTGCCGGCCCTGCCAGTCAGGCAGGATCAGGAATGCTGCCGCTGCTGCGATCGCGCAGCCCAGCAGCGTATCGACCATGCGCGGCACGATCAGCACGAAGCCATCGCCGATCAGGTTGAAGCAGGTCAGTGCCATCACGGTGATCGCGGCTGATGCCACCAGGTAGCGGTCGGTGCGGGTGAAGAAGAACAGCAGCGCAGAGAGCAGGGCGATCAGCAACTGCACGTGCAGCTGCGGGAACAGCTGCAGCAGTGCCCAGGTCAGCACCAGTCCGGCGACGGTGCCGACGATGCGCTGTGCCAGGCGCTGGCGGGTGGCGCCGAAGTTGGGCCGGCACACGAACACGATGGTCAGCAGTACCCATGAACCGTTCTGCGCATTGAACAGCCGGATCGCTGCAAAGCCGGCGATCAGTGCCAGTGCCATGCGCAGGCCATGGCGGAACAGCACCGAGCCGGGCGTGAGCTGCTGGCGGATGCGCACGCCCATCTCGCGCAGGGTATGCGGGTTGCTGTCGCGCAGGCGGGTGTCGACGTTGTCCAGGCTGGCTTCGGAACGTTCGGCATCCAGCAGGCGGCGCTCGATGCTGCGCAGGTTGTGAACCAGCAGGTCCAGCGAGCCGAGCAGGCGCTGCCACTGCGGGCGCTGCTGGTCACGCAGATAGGCGAGCGCGTCGGCCAGGTCGCGCCCGGCCTGCTGGTTGCTTTCGCCGTATACGAACGGACGACGCAGCCGGATCGCCTCGCCCAGGCGGGCACAGGCCTGGCCCTGCAGGTCGAGCAGGCGCTGGCAGCGGTAAAGCACATCGCTGTGGAAGAAGGCGTCCACCAGCGCGCCATACGGGTAGTGCGAGGAACTGGCGCGCTCGTGGAAATCCTGTGCCATGTAATAGAGGCGCAGGTACAGGCCGGAGTTCACGCCCGGCCGCCCGGAACGGCCGAAGCGGGCCAGGATCGCGGTCTTGGCCTCGTTCAACGCACCGACCACACGGCGGTTCTGTTCGGCCAGGTCGAGCTGGCGACGTTGCAGGTCGGCTTCGCGCACCGGCTCGAACAGCGCAGCCTTCAGCTGCAGGTAGCGGCCCAGCTCAACGTACAGCCGCGCCACGCGTTCGCGCACCGGCCGGTTGGCGAACAGCGCAGTCCACAGGATCGACAGCAGCCCGTACCAGGCTGCACCGGCCAGCAGATGGCTGACCGCGTCCAGCGCGCTGTGCAGGTCGCTGGCGCCATGCTGCTCCAAGCCGATCATGGTGTAGATCGCCAGCGTCACCGTGGCCTGGGCAATGGATGCGTAGCGCTCACCGAGCGCGCCAAGCAGGGTCAGGCCGAAGGTGGACAGTGCCAGCGCGCCGATGAAGATCCACGGCCACGGGAACAGCCAGATCACCGAGGCTGCCGCAATGCAGAAGCACAACAGTGACAACACCACGGCCTTGATCCGGCCCCACCAGTTGTCGTCCGTTTCTGCGATGGCGCTTGCGATGATGCCGAGGAATACGCCGGGCAGGGCGGTCAGCGCGTCGAACTGCCAGCACACGGCCACGGCCGCGGTCAGCGCGATGAACACGCGCAGGCCGTAGCTGGCCTTTTCGTGGGCCCACAGGCGGCTGAGGCGGGATTGGCGGGCGGACATGCAGGCTCGGTGGAAGGGTCTTCCACCATTATTGCGGGCTGCGCGTGAAATATGGAGGGCGGACCAACGGTCCGCACCCACGGTGCTGCCGGGCCCTACATGTCGAACCGCACGCTCACAGCGAACGTGCGTGGCAGGCCTGTGCCGGCGTTGGACCAGTACTTCCGGTTGGCCAGGTTCTCGACGCTGGCGCGCACGGTCACCGGATGACCGGAGGCGAGCAGGCGGTAGCCGATGCCTGCATTGACCAGCGTGTAATCGGGCAGCTTCAGGGTGTTGTCGGCGTCGTACCAGACATCGCCGTAGTAGCGCACCGCGGCGTATGTTTCCAGGCCATCCACCCACGGCAGCTGGTAGGTGGCGTGCACGACCCCGCTCCAGCGTGCCGCACCGGCGGTACGGTTGCCCTCCTGTGCAGCGCTGGCCGGGGACAGCCTGTCGTAGGTCGGGTCCAGCCAGGTGACGCCTCCGCCAATCGTGAGGACATCGCTGAGGTGCAGGTCGGCACTGGCCTCGATGCCTTCGTACAGCGTGATGCCGTCCTGCACCAGGCGCTTGCCGGCCGGTGTGAATTCATCGATGTTGGCGCCACGCTCCAGCCGGAACACCGCCACGTTCGCGTTCCAGCGCGCGGCCTCGGCCTTCGCGCCGATCTCGTACTGCTTGCTGAGGGTCGGGTCGAGCACATCACCGGCGTTGATGTAGTTGTTGCCTACGCGGCTGCCCGCTTCCAGCGATTCGATGTAGCTGGCGTAGAGGGTGACCGCCTCGCTGGGCTTGAACATCACGGCATAGGTCGGTGTGACCGGATAGGTGTGGTAGCGGCCCTTGGTCTCGTAATCGTTGTAGCGCCAGCCCGCCAGCACCGACCAGCCGCTGCCGAGATCGACGGTATCGCTTGCGAACACGGCCTGCTGCACGGTCTCGTCGCCGCGGGTCATCACCCGTGAACCGACGGCGTCATGGCGGATGGCATGGCGCTGGTACAGGTTGGCGCGGCCGATCAGGCTCCATTCGTAGGGACGGTCCCAGCCCAGCCCGGTCTGGTGACTGATGCCTGCCACCACCTGATGCTGCAGCGGACCGGTGTGGAAGCTGCCCTGCAGCATCGCCTGCGCCAGCTTCCACTCGCTCTTGCCACCCAGTTCATAGACGTTGACGTCATAGTCGCCATTGGGCGAATCGATGTAGGCGAAGATCTTGTTGACGTCATTCCACGAGGTGGTGACGCCATAACTCAGGCTGGTTTTCCAGTCGCTGTTGATCTGCCAGTCCAAGCGGGTCGACAACAGGCTGGAACGAGTGTCGTAGTAGGTGCCGGGGACACTGTTGCCGGAATTCCCGGCGATCGGTCGTGGCAACGAGGTCAGTCCGCGGAAGTAGTACTGCGGCGATTCCTCGCGCAGGTCGCGTGACTGGAACACGCCGTCGAAGGTCCAGATCAGTGCGTCGCTCAGGCGCGCGTCCAGCGACAGTGCGCCCACCTTTCGATCGACGTGGCCACCGTTGAAGGTTTCGCCCTTTTCCCGGTAGGCGTTGAAACGATAACCGAACATCTGCTCGTTGCCGAAGCGGCCGCCGACGTCCATCCCGCCGCTGACGATGCCCTGCTCGCGCCAGCCCAGCTGGGCGGAGAAGGTGGGCGTGTCGGTCGGCTTCTTGGTGATGTAGTCGACGATGCCACCGGGGGCACCGAAACCGTAAAGGAATCCGCCCGGGCCTTTCAGCAGATCGACCTGTTCCATCACTTCCAGCGGCCACTCGGTACCCCACGAGGAGACCTGCAGGCCATTGACCCGATAGCTGTCGAAGTTCAGGTCGATGCCACGGTTGCGGATCGGCGAACTCCAGCCACTGGCATAGGCGCTGACCTGGGTGGTGACCGAAGGGTCGAGCAGGAACGCTTCGCCCAGCGAGACCACTTGGCGCTGCTCGATCTGCTCGCGGCCCACGGCGGTGATCGCAAACGGGGTATCACGCAGCACGCGATCACCAAGGGCGCCAGTATCGGCGTGGGTGCGTTCGGCGGTGACCTTCACCGCATCCAGATCGGTGGCACTGCGGTTCCGATGGGTGCGCTCGGGAACGGACTGGGCATGCGCGGCGCAGGCCAGTGACAGGGAAACGGCAAGCAGGGCCGGGCGGCAGAGTGGGTGCAGGAGCATGGTTCAGTCATCCTCGGCGAACGGCCACGCGCCATCCGCCCGCATGGGGGAAAGGTTGATGGCTGGGATCACGCAGGCTTGCCGGAGAGGGCAGCGGGGCGCCGCGAAGGGGCGCAGGACCATGGCTGGAGGGGAATTGTTCTCTTTTCGTTACAGCACGTCAAACCCGGAGGCGTGCGGACCAACGGTCCGCACCCACCCTCCGTGCCGGTGGTAGTGCCGGCCGCTGGCCGGCAGATTCGCAGCCCCTAGAAGTAGATCCACGCCATGCGTGGATGGGCTCTACTACGCCCGCTGCGCGCGCTTGAGCAGCTTCGCTTCGCGCCTGCGCACGCGACGGGCGCGCCAGCGCTCGGCCAGGCAGGAGAAGATCACGTACAGCGCCGGCGTACTGAGCAGGGTCAGGCTTTGCGAGAACAGCAGGCCGCCGATCATCGCGATGCCCAGCGGGCGGCGCAGCTCGGACCCTTCACCCAGGCCGATCGCCAGCGGCACTGCGGCCAGGATCGCGACCATCGTGGTCATCATGATCGGGCGGAAGCGCACGATGCTGGCCTCGCGTGCGGCATCGCGCGGCGCCAGCCCATGCTCGCGCTGCGCCACCAGTGCGAAGTCGATCATCATGATCGCGTTCTTCTTGACGATGCCGATCAGCAGCACCAGCGCGATCATCGAGATCACCGACAGCTCGGTGTTGGTGCCGAACAGGGCCAGCAGCGCACCGACACCGGCCGCCGGCAGCGTGGACAGGATGGTGACCGGGTGGATCAGACTCTCGTAGAGCATGCCCAGTACCAGGTACACGGTCAGGATTGCGGCGAACACCAGGATCAGCATGTCGCTGGGATCGGAGTTGAAGCCGAAGCCCGCATCGTCGGCCAGGCGGATGTCGCCGGGCATGCGCATGCCGGCCACGGTCGCGTCGATGATCGCCTTGGCCTCGCCCATGCTCACGTTGGGAGCCAGGTTGTAGCTGAGGTCCATCGTCGTGTACTGGTTCTCGTGGGTGATCTGCGATGGGGCCAGGCCAGGCATCTGGGTGGCCACCGCGGTGATCGGCACCATGTCGCCGTTGCGCGCACGCACGTACACCTCATCCAGCGCCGCCGGGGTGGCGGTCTGCGAGGGCAGGGCATTGACCACCACGCTGTACTGGTTGATGTCCGAATAGATGGTGGAGATCTGGCGCTGGCCGAACGCACCATACAGCGCGCCGTCGATGGCGCCCACTGTGATGCCCAGGCGCGCGGCCTTTGCGCGGTCGATCTGGATGTTCTGGCGCAGGCCGGCATTGTCCACGTCGGTCCCGACGTCGCGCAGCTTCGGGTTCTTCTTCAGTTCCGCCTGCAGCTTGGGCAGCCATTCCTGCAGTGCGGCCAGGTCGTTGCCCTGCAGCGAAATGCGGTACTGCGCGCCCTGGCTGGAGCCGCCGCCATCGTTGCTGGGCAGGTCCTGGATCGCGCGCAGGCGCAGCTGCAGGTCGGGATAGCGATCGGCCTTGGCGCTGAGGCGCGCCAACGCATGCGCGGTGGTTTCGCGGCGGCCGTCGCTGCGTGATTTCAGCTCGATGTTGAACTGTGCACTGGAGCCCTGGCGGCCGCTGCCCAGGCGTACACCCACCGTCTTCACCGCCGGGTCGGCCATCAGCATGTCGGTGATGCGGCGCTGGCGCGCGACCATGTCCTCGAACGACACGGTGGCACTGGAGTTGGCGCGGCCCCAGATCAGGCCGGTGTCCTGCGGCGGGAACGCGCCCTTCTTCACCGCGCCGAACAGGAAGATGGTGACGCCGATCAGGATCAGTGGCGTCAGCGACAGCAGCAGCGCGTGGCGCAGCGAGAAATCGAGGAACACGGTGTAGATGCGCAGCATCCGCTCGTGGCCGGCGTCCAGCCAGCGGCCGAAACGCGACGGCGGCGCGCTGTGGTCGTGCGCGCTGAGGAAGCGGCTGCACAGCGCCGGGGTCAATGTCAGCGAGACGATCATCGAAACCACGATGGCCGCCACCAGGGTGACGGTGAACTCGCGGAAGAACGCGCCCATCATGCCACTGGCGAACAGCAGCGGGATGAACACCGCCACCAGCGAGGCGGTGATCGAGACGATGGTGAAGCCGATCTCGCGCGCACCGGTCAACGCCGCCTGCATGCGCGGCATGCCTTCGTCGAGGTGGCGCATGATGTTCTCGATCACCACGATCGCATCGTCGACCACGAAGCCGATCGCGATCACCAGCGCCAGCAGGCTCAGATTGTTCAGGGTGAAGCCCATCACGTACATCACCAGCGCGGCGCCGGCCAGCGACAGCGGCACGGTCACCGCCGCGATCAGGGTGGGGGCCAGCCGGCGCAGGAACAGCGCCATGGTCAGCACCACCATCGCCAGGCTGATCAGCAGGGTGACCTGCACTTCATGCAGCGACGAACGGATGGTCGGCGTACGGTCGAAGTACGGCGTCATCGTGGTGCCCGGCTGCAGGTAGTCGCGCAGGGTCGGGATCTGCGCCTTGACCCGGTCTACGGTCTCCACGATGTTGGCGCCGGCGCGGGTGAACACGTACATCACCACCGCCGGCTTGTGGTCGAACCACGCCGCCTGGTAGGCATCCTGCTGGCCGTCGTAGACGTTGGCGATGTCCTTCAGCCGGATCACCCGGCCGTCGCCCTGGGTCTTGACCACCAGGTCGGCGAAGTCGGCGGCGCGCGCCACCGAGTCGTTGGCGATGATCGCCGTGGTGGTGTTGCCATCGCTGAGGAAGCCGGTGGGCGAGGTCACGTTGGCCGCGCGCACTGCGTTGCGCAGGTCATCGGCGGTCAGGCCCAACGCGTTCATCAGGCGCAGGTTGACGTCCACGCGCACCGCTGGCGTCGACGCGCCAGCGATGTCGACCGAGGCGACGCCGCTGATCTGGCGGATGCGCTGCGCCAGCAGCGAGTCGGCCACGTTGTAGAGCTCGTCGGCCGACTGCGTCTGCGAGGTCAGCGCGATGGCGATCACCGGGTCGTCGTTCGGGTTCGCCTTCTGGTACATCGGCGAGCCCATGCCCGAGGGCAGGTCGGCCTGAGCCGAGTTGATCGCCGTTTGTACATCCAGTGCCGCCGAATCGATGTTGTGGCCGCTCTGGAAGATCATGAACACCAGCGAGCTGCCTTCCGAGCTCGACGAGCGCATGCGATCGATGCCCGGCAGCTGGCCGAGATGGCGTTCCAGCGGCGCGGTGACCGTCGAGGCCATGGTCGCCGCGTCGGCGCCGGACTGGCTGGCATGCACGAAGATCACCGGGATCTCGATGTTCGGCAGCGCCGATACGCCCAGGCGCAGGTAGCAGATCAGGCCGACCATGAACAAGCCGATGGCCAGCAGTGCGGTGCCGATCGGGCGGCGGATGAAGGGGCCGGACAGGTTCATCGTGCGGCCCCCCACGGCAGCGGGGCGTGGATCATGCCTGCGGCTCCTGCAGCGAACCGTCGCGCAGCGCACGCTGTTCGCGGCGGCGCGCCAGCCACTCGGAGAAGCGCTCCATGTACAGGTAGATCACCGGCGTGGTGTACAGGGTCACCAACTGCGACAGCAGCAGGCCGCCAACGATGGCGATACCCAGCGGGCGGCGCAGCTCCGAACCGATGCCGGTGCCCAGCGCCAGCGGCAGCGCGCCAAGCATGGCCGCGGCGGTGGTCATCATGATCGGGCGGAAGCGCAGCAGGCAGGCGCGGCGGATCGCCTCGTGCGCGTTGGCGCCGGCGCGGCGGGCTTCGATGGCGAAGTCGACCATCATGATGCCGTTCTTCTTGACGATGCCGATCAGCAGCACGATGCCGACGATGCCATCCACCGACAGGCTCAGCCCGCACAGCATCAGCGCCAGCAGCGCGCCGACACCGGCCGGCGGCAGCGTGGAGATGATCGTGATCGGGTGGATGTAGCTCTCGTAGAGCACGCCCAGCACGATGTAGATCACCACCAGCGAGGCCAGCAGCAGCCACACCACATCGGTCTGGCTGCCGGTGAACTCGGCGGCCTTGCCGATGAATTCGGCATGCAGGTGTGCCGGCATGTCCAGGCTGTCCTTGGTCTCCTGGATCGCTCGCACCGCTTCGGACAGCGAATAGCCCGGCGCCACGTTGAACGACACCGTCACCGCCGGCAGCTGCTGCTGGTGGCTGACCACCAGCGGTGCGCTGCTCACCTTGCCTTCGGCCAGCGCCGACAGCGGAATGATGTTGCCGGCGCCGACGGTGATGCCGGTGTTCTGCGCGCCGATGCCGGTGGCGGTGGACGAGTTGGAGGAGGTGACCTGGCCGAAGCTGGTGGCATTGGTGCCGGTCAATGCGCCGGCGCCGTTGGAGGCGACCGCCAGCTGTTCCATCAGCGCGGTGCTGGTGCGGAACTCCGGTGCCACTTCCAGCACCACGCGATACTGGTTGAGCTCGGTGAAGATGGTCGAGATCTGGCGCTGGCCGAACGCATCGTAGAGCGTGTCGTCGATGGTCTGCATCGGCACGCCCAGCACGCTGGCCTTGTCGCGGTCGATGTTCAGCTCCAGGGCGCGGCCCTGGTTGGACAGGTTGTTGTCGACGTCGGCCAGTTCCGGGCGCTTGCGCAGCGCTTCGGTCAGGCGCGTGGCCTGGGTCGCCACCGTCGCCGAATCCACGTCCGACAGCGAGTACTGGTACTCGGTGGCGGCCACGCGGGTATCCAGGGTCACGTCCTGTACCGGCTTCAGGTACAGCGCCACGCCCGGAATGCCCGCCACCGCCTTCTGCAGGCGCGGCAGGATCTCATCCAGGCCATCGCGCTCGCCGCGTTCCTTCAGCACGATCGACAGCTGGCCCTGGTTGAGCGTGGGATTCATGCTGCCCGCGCCAATGAAGGCCGACACGCCGGTCACATCCGGGTCCTGGCGCAGCGCTTCGGCCACCTGCCTGGTGCGCTGCTCCATCTGCGGGAAGGCAATGTTCTGGTCGGCCTGCACCACGCCGGTGATCAGGCCGGTGTCCTGTTCGGGCAGCAGGCCCTTGGGGATCAGCACGTACAGCAGCACGGTCAGCACCAGCGCGCCACCGGCCACGGCCAGGGTCAGGCGCTGGTGGCCCAGCACCCAGTCCAGGCTGTGCTCGTAGAGGCCGACGGTGCGCGTCCACAGGTTCTGCTTGCCGGCCGCTGCTGCGCGCTCATGCGCGTCCTCGCCCTCGGGCAGGGCGTCGGGCTTGAGCAGGTAGGCGCACATCATCGGGGTGAGCGTCAGCGAGATCAGCATCGACAGCACCACGGCGATGCTCAGCACCCACGCGAACTCGTGGAACAGGCGGCCGGTGACGCCGGGCATCAGCAGCAGCGGCAGGAACACCGCCACCAGCGAGACCGTCAGCGACAGCACGGTGAAGCCGATCTGGCGTGCGCCGATCTCGGCCGCTTCCTTGCCGCTCTTGCCCTGCTCGATGTAGCGCACGATGTTCTCGATCATCACGATCGCATCGTCGACCACGAAGCCGGTGGCCACCACCAGCGCCATCAGCGACAGGTTGTCCAGCGACATGCCGGCGAAGGCCATCACCGCGAAGGTACCGGCCAGCGAGAGCGGTACTGCCACCGACGGGATGATCGTGGCCCACAGGCGGCGCAGGAACACGAAGATCACCGCCACCACCAGGCCGATGGTGAGGATCAGGGTGAACTGCACCTCATGCACCGAGGCGCGGATGGTCTCGGTGCGATCGTTGAAGATTTCCAGGTGCACGTCGGCCGGCAGCACGCCCTGCAGCTGCGGCAGGATCGCGCGGATGCGCTCGACGGTCTGCACGATGTTGGCGCCCGGCTGGCGGCGCACTTCCAGCAGCACCGCCGGCTTGCCATCGGCCCAGGCGGCCAACTGGTCGTTCTCCACGCCATCGATCACCTCGGCCACGTCCGACAGCCGCACCGGGCGGCCGTTCTTGTAGCTGATGATGGTGTCGCGGTACTCGGCGGCGCTGGCCAGCTGGTCGTTGGTGCCGATGCTGTAGGACTGGGTCTTGCCGTTCAACGAACCCTTCGGCGCGTTGACGTTGGCCTGGGTCAGCGCGCTGCGCAGCTGTTCCAGGGTCAGCCCCATGTTCGACAGCTGCGCCGGATTGACCTGGATGCGCACGGCGGGCCGCACGTTGCCGGCAATCGAGACCAGGCCCACGCCCTGCACCTGCGACAGGCGCTGGGCCAGGATCGAGTCGGCGTAGTTGTTGACGTCGCGCAGCGGGCGCGTGTCAGAGGTCAGCTTCAGGGTGACGATGGCCGCGTCGGCCGGATTCACCCGGTTGTAGACCGGCTGGTAGGGCAGCGATGAGGGCAGGGTGGCTTGACGGATCGCCGCCTGCACGTCCTGCGCGGCGATGTCGATGTCGCGGTCCATCGAGAACTGCAGGATGATCGTCGACAAGCCGGCCGACGAGTCCGACGTCATCAGTTCCAGCCCGGAGATCTGCCCGAACTGGCGCTCCAGCGGGGTGGTGACCAGCGAGGCCATGGTGGTGGCATTGGCGCCGGGGTACTGGGTGGTGACCACCAGGCTGGGCGCATCGATTTCCGGCAGCGCCGACACCGGCAGCTTGCGGTAACCGAGGATGCCCAGCAGCAACAGGCCCGCCATCAACAGCGAGGTAGCGATCGGGCGGCGGATGAAGATCGTCGAAAAGCCCACGGACTGATCCTTGCTGGCACTTCAATGTCGGCCCCGGCAGGTCCGCCGGCGCGAGGGAGAACCGTGGCCTGCGCTCAGCGCGGGCCACCACCGCGACGGCCACCGCCGCCCGCGTTCTTCTGTTCGGCCGCCTTCAGTTCGGCCTCGGTCGGCGCGGCCGGGGTCTCGCCCGGCTTCAGCGCGGTGACCTTGCTGCCCGGCTTCAGGCGGAACTGGCCTTCGCTGACCACCCGCTCGCCACCCTTGAGGCCTTCGGCGATCTGCACCTGGCTGTCGCCGACTTCCACGCCGCTGCGCACGGTCTGCATCTTCACCGTGTTGTCGCCCTGCACGACATAGACGTACTCGCCGTCCGGGCCACGCAGCACCGCCTGGGTCGGAATGACCACGCCGCCGCCGATGGTGCGCAGCTGCATGCGCACGTTGACGAACTGGCCCGGCCACAGGCCGTTGTCGGTGTTGTCGAATACGGCGCGCGCCTTGAACGTGCCGCTGTCGGCACTGATCAGGTTGTCGACCACATCGAGCTTGCCGTCGCCGGACAGCACGTGCGAATCGGCGCGGTCCAGCGCCGCCACCGGCACCGTGCCGGCGGCCTGCGCCTGGCGCACATCGCCGAGCTGGCGCTCGGGCAGGTTGAACAGCACGTGGATCGGATGGATCTGGGTCAGCGTGACCAGCGCGGTACCGGCGCTGACCACGTTGCCGGCGTCGACCGCACGGATGCCGGCGATGCCTGAGATCGGCGCGGTGACCCGGGTGTACTGCAGCTGCACCTGCGCCGAGCGCATGCTTGCCTCGTTGGCGGCCACGGCGCTTTCGTACTGTGCCACTTGGTTTCGCTGTGTATCCAGATCGGTCTTGGCGACGTACTGGCGATACTCCGGCGCGTTCGAGCGCTGGTAGTTGGAGCGCGCGGTGGCCAGCAGGGCCTCGTTCTGGCGCTTGGCTGCCGCGGCCTGGTCGTAGCTGGCCTGGGCGGTGCGCGGATCGATCACCGCCAGCACATCACCCTGCTTCACTTCCTGGCCTTCACGGAAATTCAGGCTCATCAGCTGGCCGCCGACCTGCGGGCTGACAGTGACGGTGTTCATCGCGGTCACCGTACCCAGCGCGCTGGCATACACCGGCACGTCCTGGCGCGTGGCCTCCACCACGGTCACCGGCACTGGACCGGCATTCGGATCTTCGCCGCCCTGGCGCGCGCCCGCAGCAGGTTTTCCAGCCTTGTCCTTGCCCCCGCCGATGACGCGCAGGCCGACCACGGCCAGCACCAGGATCGCCACGACCAGCAGCACGATCTTCCAAACACGTGACATTACGAGGACTCCGAGAGGGCTGGACCGGACGGGACGCCGGGACAATGCGCAAAGCGTACCTGTGCCACATCACGTTTCCTGCATGACGGATGGGACGGGCGCTAAGACCGGATGCGGCGCCGGAGGTTCCCGTGGCGCCGGTGTTGCCCTACATTCAGCTGGAACCCTCTTGCTGTGGAGATTGCGATGCGCCGTTCGCTGCTGCTGTCCGCCCTGCTGCTGGCCCTGCCGGCGCTTGCCCATGCCCAGGACGGGCAACGCCCGGAAGTGACCGCCGCCGCGCAGCGGCTGCAGGCCCGGGTGGTCGAATGGCGCCGTGATTTCCACCAGCACCCGGAGCTGTCCAACCGCGAGGCGCGCACCTCGGCCGAGGTCGCCAAGCGCCTGCGTGCGATGGGCCTGAAGCCGAAGACCGGCATCGCCCACCATGGCGTGGTGGCGATCATCGAAGGCGGCAAGCCGGGTCCGAAGATCGCATTGCGTGCAGACATGGACGCGTTGCCGGTGACCGAGCAGACCGGCCTGCCGTTCGCCTCCAAGGCCACCGACCAGTACCGCGGGCAGACCGTGGGCGTGATGCATGCCTGTGGCCACGACGCGCATACCGCCACCCTGCTCGGCGTGGCCGAAGCGCTGGTATCAATGAAGAAGGACCTGCCGGGCCAGGTGATGCTGATCTTCCAGCCGGCCGAGGAAGGCGCGCCGCCGCCGGAAGAGGGCGGTGCGGCACTGATGCTGAAGGAAGGGCTGTTTGCCGACTTCAAGCCGGAGGCAGTGTTCGGCCTGCATGTGTTCTCCAGCGTGCAGGCCGGCCAGATCGCGGTGCGCGGCGGCCCATTGATGGCCGCCTCGGATCGCTTCGGGATCAAGGTGATCGGTCGCCAGACGCACGGCTCGGCACCGTGGAACGGTGTTGACCCGATCGTCGCCACCGCTGATCTGGTCGGCACCGCGCAGACCATCGTCAGCCGCCGCGCCAACCTGTCCAAGCAACCGGCGGTGCTGACCTTCGGCGCGATCAACGGCGGCATCCGCTACAACATCATTCCTGATGAAGTGGAGATGGTCGGCACCATCCGCACCTTCGACGAAGGCATGCGCCAGCAGATCTTTGCCGACCTGCGCAACGTGGCCGAACACACCGCCGCCGCGCACGGTGCGAAGGCGGTGACCGACATCTACGAATCGGAAGGCAATCCGGCCACGGTGAACGACCCGACGCTGACCGCGAAGATGCTGCCGAGCCTGCAGGCGGTCGTGGGCAAGGACAACGTGTACGAGCCGCAGTTGCAGATGGGCGCGGAGGATTTCTCGCTGTACGCGAAGGAAGTGCCGGGCATGTTCTTCTTCGTTGGATCCACCAGCGTGGGCATCGACCCGGCGACGGCGCCGGCCAACCATTCGCCGAAGTTCCTGCTGGATGAGAAGGCGCTGGATGTGGGATTGCGGGCGTTGCTGCAGGTGAGCCTGGATTACCTGCACGGTGCCGGCACCCCGGCGGGGTGAGGGTTGCCGGCAGGGCTTGCAGCCCTGGGTACGCGACATCGCATGCGCGCTGTCGCTCCCACAGTTCGCTGCGCGAACGGTGGGCCCCCCTTACCAGCTTCCAGACCCCTGCCGCTTCGCGGCCGCCCCCTGACTCAGGGGGCTTTCCTCCAGACCCGATCCCGTGGCTTGCCGGTAGATCCACGCCATGCGTGGATGGCAGACATCGAAAATGTCCGAAGGATCGGATTTTGATTTTCTGATCTTTCCCGTGGTGGATCGGCGGCAGAAATGAGTCGGG
>NZ_JBAWUK010000014.1:0-89460 GCF_037079935.1 Stenotrophomonas maltophilia group sp. Smal12
GGGCTGCAAAAAATCACCAAAAAACCACCAGCACCCCCAAACCGCACAAGATGGCGCCGGGGGCGGGGGCTAGAAGGCACTGCGAGCCCCGCGGGTGTTTCGGCTACAGGCCCGGGCGGCGGGGGCCGGGGGGCGGGGAGGGGGGCCCCGGGCGCCCGCGCCCCGCCGCCGCCCCCCCCCCCCGCGGGGGGCGCCCCCCCCCCCCCCCCCCCCCCCCCCCCCCCCCCGCCATCCCCCGGAATGCCAGCTCTTGACGTTGACGTTGCCTCTGCAGGTGCAGGGCGCAGCCCTGCTGCTTACTCCAACCCCTGCAGCGGCACCTTCGCCAGCACCCGTGCCCACGGGAACAAGGGCCCCGGATCGCGCTTGCGTGCCACCCTCAGCGTCGGATCATCGCTGGCCGGCACCTGCTCCAGATCCAGCTGGTCGTGCCCGGCAATCCGCCGCAGCGACGGATAGCGCGCCACCAGCGCCAGCAGCAGCCGCTCCAGCGCTTCCAGCTGTGGCTCGGTGTAGGCCTCGTCCATCGCCTGGTGGCGGCTGTCGAACCAGTCCGGATAGCGCCCGCGGTTGACCAGCTCGATGCCCAGCGTATGCGCGTTCATGCCGCGCACGTGATGGGCCACGCGTTCCGGCGCCACGTACTGCACCACGCTGCCATCGCGGTCGATGTAGAAGTGCCCGCTGTTGCCGGCGCCGCTGTCGTACAGCACGCGCTCGCCGTACTCGCGGGCCATCGCCAGATCGGGCAGCTCGGTGCAGTGGATCACTACCATTTCCAGCGAGGCGGGATCCCGCAGCGGCAGTCGGTCGTGATAGGGCAGGGGCTGCAGCTGCAGGCCGGGCAGGAGCGGGTTGGGCATCCGGCGATGCTAGCATTGCGGCATGAACCTGCCTTCCCTTTCCTCGCCGGCCCGCGCCCATGGAGCACGCGCATGAGCCGCGGCCACTGCATCCTCTCCCATGGCTTCGAGAGCGGCCCGGAGGCGACCAAGGTCACCGCGCTGGCCGAGGTGGCGCAACGCCTGGGCTGGACCCACGAGCGCCCCGACTACACCGACCTGGACGCGATGAGCGAGGTCAGCCGGGTGGGCGACGTGCCGACCCGCCTGCGCCGTCTGGTTGAACGCGCCGCCATCGCGGCCCGTCAGGGGCCGGTGGTGCTGGCCGGCTCCAGCCTGGGCGCCTACATCTCCGCCATCGCCTCGCTGCAGGTGCCGGTAGCCGGCCTGTTCCTGATGGTGCCACCGACCACCATGGGCCCGATGCCGGCGCTGGACGCCGCTGCGGTGCCGACCACGGTGGTGCAGGCCTGGCATGACGATGTGGTACCGGCTGCCGGCGTGATTGCCTGGGCGCAGGCGCGTTCGGCGCAGTTGCTGCTGGTTGACGACGGTCACCGCCTGGAGCGCCACGTGGAGGCCTCCGCGCAGGCCTTCGAGCGCCTGCTGCGGCAACTGTGAAGCCAGGGCGCACGGCGCGCCCGCCCGCATTGACTACAATGGCAGCCCCGCCGCCCCCGGCGCGGGCCTGCCGGCCGTGCCTACGGCCCTCCTTTCCGACCGGCCCGGCCCCTGTGCCGCGCCCGACCACCTGCGAACCGATCCCGTGAAATTCTTCGTCTCCTGCGCCAAGGGCCTGGAATACCTGCTTGCCGATGAACTGTCGGCCCTGGGCCTTGGCAAGGCCACCGCCACCATTGCCGGCGTCAACGCCGACGGCGAACTGGCGCAGGCGCTGCGGATCGTGATGTGGTCGCGCCTGGCCAGCCGGGTGCTGTGGCCGATCGACGAGTTCGACTGCCCGGACGAGCAGGCCCTGTATGACGGCGTGCGTGCACTGCCGTGGCACGAGCACATCTCGCCGGAGATGACCCTGGCGGTGGATGCGCACGTGTCCGGCGACAAGATCACCCATGCACGCTTTGCCGCGCAGCGGATCAAGGATGCGATCGTCGACCGCATGCGCGACGAAGGCCTGGAGCGGCCCTCGGTCAATACCGATCTGCCCGACGTGCGCGTCAACCTCTCGCTGCGCAAGGGCCGCGCCTCGCTGTCGATCGACCTCGGCGGTGGCCCGCTGCATCGCCGCGGCTGGCGCGGTGCCGCCCACGAGGCGCCGCTGAAGGAAAACCTGGCCGCCGCGCTGCTGCTGCGCGCGCAATGGCCGCGCCTGCATGCCGCCGGCGGTGGGCTGCTGGACCCGATGTGTGGCAGCGGCACGCTGCTGATCGAAGGCGCGCTGATGGCCGCCGACGTTGCCCCAGGCCTGATGCGGCATGGCAGCCTGCCGCCGAGCCGTTGGCTGGGCTTCGACAAGGCGGCCTGGAAGTCCATCCAGAGCGAAGCACGTGAGCGCGAAGCGGCCGGCCTGGCCGCGCTGAAGCCGGTCATCCACGGCAGCGACATCGACCCGGCTGCGATCCAGGCGGCCCGCGAGAATGCCGAGGTCGCCGGCGTCGCCCACGCGATCCGTTTCACCCGCGCCGATGTCGCCGACCTGGCCGCGCCGGAACAGGAGATCGGTGCCGTGGTCTGCAACCCGCCGTACGACGAGCGCCTGGCCGCCGATCCAGCGTTGTATCGTGCACTGGGCAATGCCTTGCAGAAGGCGGTGCCGCAGTGGCGCGCCAGCCTGCTGTGTGGCAATGACGAACTGGCCTTTGCCACCGGCCTGCGCGCCAGCAAGAAGTACCAGATGTTCAACGGTGCGCTGGAATGCGCGCTGATCGTCTGCGATCCGATCGCTGTGCCGGGCCGTGATCCGGCACAGCCCCGCGAGCTGAGCGAAGGCGCGCAGATGGTGGCCAACCGCCTGCGCAAGAACCTGAAGAAGTTCAAGAGCTGGCGTGCCCGCGAGGACATCACCTGCTTCCGCGCCTACGACGCCGACCTGCCGGAGTACGCGGCGGCCATCGACGTCTACGAGGAAGAGGCTGGCAGGCGGCGTACCTTCCTGCATGTGCAGGAATATGCGGCACCGGCGGCGATTCCCGAGAACGACGTGCGCCGCCGCCGCAATGAGCTGCTGGCCGCCGCGCGCGAAGTATTCGGCGTGCCGCCGGAGCAGGTGTCGATGAAATCGCGCGAGCGCGGCAAGGGCGGCAGCAAGTACGGCCGCTTCGAGCAGCGCGACGAGTTCATCGTGGTGCGAGAGAACAACGCGCTGCTGCAGGTGAACCTGTTCGACTACCTCGATACCGGCCTGTTCCTTGACCACCGCCCGCTGCGCCGGATGATGGCCGAGCAGGTGCGTGGCAAGCGTTTCCTGAACCTGTTCTGCTACACCGGCGTGGCCAGCGTGCAGGCCGCCGTGGCGGGTGCCGCCAGCACGACCAGCGTCGACCTGTCGGCTACCTACCTGCAATGGTGCTACGACAACCTGGCGTTGAACGGACAGGGGGGCAACCAGCACCTGCTGGTCCAGGCCGACGCGATGGCGTGGCTGGAAGGCGACCGTGGCCAGTACGACGTGATCTTCTGTGACCCGCCGACTTTCTCCAACTCCGCACGCGCCGATGACTTCGACGTGCAGCGCGAACAACTGAAGCTGCTGCGTGCGGCGGTGGCGCGGCTGGCACCGGGTGGCGTGCTGTACTTCTCCAACAACTTCCGCCGCTTCAAGCTGGAAGAGAACGCCATCGCCGAGTTCGCCCAGTGCCGCGAGATCACCGCACGCACGATTGGTCCGGATTTCGAGCGCAACGCGCGCATCCACCGCGCGTGGGAACTGAAGCGGTTGGGGTACGCCCGGTAGTGCCGGCCGCTGGCCGGCAACTGCGTCAGAACCGTGGAAGGTCCGCGGGATGCCGGCCAGCGGCCGGCATTACCGCGTCTGGTCCGTAGATCCACGCCATGCGTGGATCGGCCTAAAGCACCAACAATCGCCCCGGCGCATGGGCCAGGGGCCAATGGCCCTGTTCGTACAGCGCAAGCACAGGCTCCCAGTGTGCCGGCAGGCCGAGATGCATCTCCAGCAGGCGTTGCCGGAAGGCGAACATCGCCCCATCGCGCGCCACCAGCTGCAGGTCATGTGCACCACAGCGCAATGCCGGCAGATCCAGTGCCGAAAGCGCGCGCATCAACGTGCGGTTGAGTTCGCGTCGGGCGTCGGCGAGTTCGGCGGGATGGGGCAGGGCGCCGTGAAACGGATCCGAATCGCCCAGTGTGGTGGGCATCCATTCGAAACCATCGGTATCGATGGTCCGCAGTGCTTCGGCCAGCGACCGAACGGCGACGACGCCGGCCGTTATGGGCAGTGTTTCACCCAACCGGGAAAAAAAGCCGATTCCAGAAATCCGCTGCAGCATGCTATCCATACGGGCATTGTAGATCCACGCCATGCGTGGATGCCGCTGTCCCCGTCCTGCGGCTACAGCAATTCCAGCACCAACCCCAGCACCGGCAGCGCGATCGCCAGCGGCGCAATCCATGTTGGACGATACGGGTACAACCCGAACGACAGCGTCACGCCGGCCAGGGTCATTGCCCCCAGCCACAGCACCGGGCCCATCGCCCAGCCGTGGTCGGCCACGCACAGTGCGAACGCCGCCGCCAGCAGCGCCCAGCCCAGCACCCGCCACTGCATCCGCCGTGCGGGTGCGGCCGCGGCCTTGCCATGCAGGTCGTGCTGGTGCTTTTCCATCGACAGCGACAGCGCGGTGAACGCAGAGAACGACAGCGCCAGTGCCAGCAGCATCATGCGCTGGCCTCCGCTTCGGCCGCTTCCGCAGTGTTCACCGATGCCTTCGGTGCAGCCGCAGCGGCCGCACGTTTCTTCTTCTCGGCCGCACTCAGCGGTGGCGTCCAGCGCTGCATGCGCCAGCCGCACAGCGCCAGCATCGCGCCGAACGCGATCATCGAAAGATCGACGCCGGCCAGTACCCAGTCGCCGCTGCGCAGTGTGATGCCCAGATGCGCGTGCGTGGTCAGCGCATTGACCACCGGCACCAGTGCGAACGCGGCCGCACCCAGATAGAGCTGCCACGCCCACATCATCCGCTTCGGCCAGATGAAGGCGGCCAGCAGCGCGCCGCCCCAGGCGTAGAAGAACACGTTGGCCTCGGCACTGGAGCGCTCGGCGATCTGCAGCGGCAGCAGGCGGTTGCCCCAGAAGTACGCCGCGAAGGCGATCGGCAGGCCGGCCACGGTGCCGATGTTCAGCGCATCGACCAGGCGCAGGCCGAATCCGGTACGCCCGTTCTTGGCATGCCTGGGACGCTCCTTCACCGCCCACAACACCACGCCGCTGGCGACCATCAGGCAGCCGACCAGGCCGGACAGGAAGAACAGTGCGCGCAGGCCCCAGTCGGCGAAGCGCGCCAGGTGCAGGCCATACAGCACGCCACGGGTGGCGGTGGCGCCGCCGGACGGCGGCGTCTCTTCCAGCAGCGCACCGTTGACCATGTTGTAGCGCAGCGCTGGGGTGTCGGTGGACAAACGCCTGCCGTCGCGTTGGCGGATGTCGATCACCGCATTGGCAGCGCCCGGGTTGGACACGGTGAAGCCGGCCACTTCCACGCCGTGCCAGTGTGCACGCGCGCTGTCCAGCAGCTGTGCGATCGGCAGCGGCGTGGCGCGGCCTTGTGCCGGCGCGGTCACCTCTGGCATGCCGCCGAAGGCTTCGCTGAAGAACTTGTCCTCGTCCTGCGGGTAGGCAACTTTCACCCCCCACGGCAGGTACATGATCATCAGAGTGACGATGCCGGTGTAGGTGATCATCGCGTGGTACGGCAGGGCCATCACCGCGCTGACGTTGTGGAAATCCAGCCAGGACCGCAGGCCCTTGTCCTTGCGGAAGGTGAAGAAGTCCTTGAAGATTTTCTTGTGGGTGATGACGCCGGTGATGATCGCCACCTGCATGAACATCGCGCAGAACCCGACCAGGTAGCGCGCCCAGTACACCGGGATGTAGTGCAGGTCGAAGTGCAGGCGGTAGAAGAAGTCGCCGCCACGGGTCTCGCGCGCCTTCAATGCCTGGCCGGTGTTCGGGTCGAGCGTGGCGTCGCCGAAGCCACCGCGACGGCCACGACTGGGGTCAGCCAGTTCCGGTGGCAGCCGCCAGAACAGCTGCATGGCCGGGTTGCGCGGCTGCGGCAGGGTGACGAACCAGTTCTCGGCGTGGCTCGCATTGGCCTGCAGGTAGTCCACCGCGCGCTGCGCGGCCACGTCGATGCTGACGTTGCTGGACGGCAGCTCCGGGCGCATCCAGCGACTGATTTCCTCGCGGTAGTAGCTGGCCGTGCCGGCCATGAAGATCAGCAGCAGCAACCAGCCGACCAGCAGGCCCGTCCAGGTATGCAGCCAGGCCATCGACTGGCGGAATCCGTTCTTCATGCCCAGGCTCCCAACAGGCGTGCGACCGCCGCCATCAGCAGGGCGGGGGCGAGGATGCCGACCCAGGCCCGCAGCGCGCTGCGGGTGGCGAAGGCCCACAGCGCCGCGCAGGCAGCCACCACAATGGCCAGCAGCATGCCGGTCAGCACGGTCTGGCCGCGCGCGCCGGGCAACGCCACCGCGCAGAACACGCTGGTCATCGAGGCCAGCGCATAGCCGCCGAAAATCGCGGCCAAAGCGCGTGACAGCACGCCCCAGCGCGGGTTGGAGAACAAGGTGCGGGGGCTGGCGGGGGTGGGCGAGCGGTCCACGGCGTTCCTGCAGGTAGGAGAAGGGATGGAACGCGTCCGCGGCCCCCTTGCGCCCTGCGCATGTCGCCCAGCGTGTCCCATCGACGAAGCACTGCCCGCGCAGACGGGCAGCCCAGAAGTCGGGGCAGTACACGGGCGATGGGCACGTTTTTCGTACCCGTTTGGCTAAGCGTACAACCGATCAGTAAATGATATGTATTCGCATTTCATGAATCAAGCGTGCTGATCGTGGGCGTTGGCCGGGGCTAGAACCTGAACACCGCGGTTGCCGCATGCAGCAGCAGGCCGATCAACCCGCCCACCAGGGTGCCGTTGAAGCGGATGAACTGCAGGTCGCGACCCACGCTCAGTTCCAGTTGCTCGACCAGGTGCCGCTCGTCCCAGCCCTTCACGGTCTGCGCGATATGCGTGGTCACGCCCTCGCGCAGGCGCCCGGTCAGGCGCTGCGCACCTTCCAGCAGGTGCTGGTTGAGGGCCTCGCGCAGGGCCGGGTCGGCCTGCAGGCTGCTGCCCAGCGACGCCAGGCTGCGCTGCAGGTGGCCGACCAGTGCCGAGTCCTCGCGTTGCAGGTCGGCGCGCAGGCTGGCATGGATGCGCGCCCACAGCCCCTGCACGTAGTCCTGCAGGGCGGGGTGGTCGATCATGTCCTGCTTGAGCTGTTCGATGCGCTCGGCCAGCGCCGGGTCTTCGCGCAGGCGCTGCACGTAGTTCTGCAGCCAGGTCTCATAGTCCTGGCGCAGCGGATGCTGCGGCTCGGCCAGCACCTGTTGCAGTTCTTCCAGTACCGCCCGCGCCAGGCGCTCGGCCAGGCTGTCGCCGATCTCGTCGATCGGCTTGACCCAGTTCACCGTGCTCGACAGCGTCGGCCATTCGCGCTGGATGTAGCGCACGATCAGCTGCGAGGCGCGTTCCTTCACCTCCGGCTGCTCCAGCCAGCGCCCCAGCCGCTGCAGGCCCTCGTCCAGCACGCGCTGGTGGCGTCCATCGGCGGTCAGCAGGGCCAGCAGTTCACCGGCGGTGGCAGCGGCATTCCACTGCCGCAGCTGCTGCACCACGAAGGCGTGCAGTTGCCGGCGTACCGCGGTTTCGTCGAAGAAATCCAGTGCCTGCAGCGCCCAGCTGCGGGCCATGTCGGCCAGCATCCGCGAGCGTGCCGGGTCGGACAGCCAGCTGCCGAGACGGCTGGCCGGATCGAACACCTGCAGCTTGGCCAGCAGCACACCGGGTTCCAGGAACTGGTCGCGCACGAACAGCGCCAGGCTGTCGCCGATGCGCTCCTTGCTGCGCGGGATGATCGCGGTGTGCGGAATCGGCAGGCCCATTGGCCGCCGGAACAGCGCAACGACCGCGAACCAGTCGGCCAGCGCGCCGACCGCAGCGGCCTCGCAGAAGGCCGAAACCCAGGCCCAGATGCCGCGTTCGCCGTGCCAATGGCTGACCGCGAATCCGGCCAGCATCAACAGCAGCAGGCCCAGTGCGAGGGCTTTCAGGCGCCGCAGCTGGGCGCGGCGCGGATCGTGGGCAGGCGTCATTGCACGAGTCTAACCGCAGCCTGGTGATGCCTGCCTGTAGAGCCGAGCCCATGCTCGGCTGCCTTGCGCGCGGCAAACCGCAGCCGGGCATGGGCTCGGCTCTACATGAGAGATCCGCGCGTTTTTAAAGCGCTTCCAGTTGCTTGCGCAGCGCGGCCAGCTGCGCGCGCAGGGTGTCGTTCTCGCGGGTCAACGCGACCACGCGGCGGCGCAGGGCCGGGGCATCCTCGCCCAGCTGTTCCAGCGCCAACAGCACTTCGGCGTCGCGGCTGGCGATCTCGTCCTCGCTGGGCTCCTCGAAGTCCATCTCGGCCGCGTCCGGCTTCGGCGCGCGCGGCTTGCGCTTGGATTCGCGCACGCGCTTGGCCGCCTGCTTCAGCTCGTCCTTGCCACCGGCGGCGGCGGCGCGCTGCTCCTCTTCGGGCAGGTCGGCCACGGCTGCAGCGGCGCTGATCGAGATCACGCCGGCCTTCACTGCCTCCACCACTTCGGGTGCAGCCTGGGCGTGGATCCGCTCGATCATGCCGACCTGGCTGGTACTCAGCTTGGCTTCGCGGGCCAGCTCGGCGCGGCTGAGCTTCGGTGCCGGCTCCCACGGCGGGCTGTCTTCGCCCGCCTCATCGGCGATTTCGGCGGTACCGTCGCTCTCGCGCTGCAGCTGCGCCTGCTCGACCTGCTTGCGGGCGGCCAGGATGTCGCGCTTGCGCAGCGCCAGCACGCCGCGCTGGAAATCGGACACGCTGCGACGGCCCAGATGCTGTTCGATCATCCACAGGTGCACGTCTTCCATGCTCTGCAAGCGCGTGTTCTGCACGGTGTTGAAGGGCAGGCCATGCTTCTGGCAGATGCCGAAACGGTTGTGACCATCGACCAGCACATTACCCCACAGCACCAGCGCATCGCGGCAGCCTTCGGCCAGGATGCTGCGCTCCAGCGCGTCATGTTCGTCCGCGGTCAGCGGGTCGATGTAGGCCTTGAGTTCTTCTTTGACGACGATATCCATGGGCACGGCAGCGAGCAGGAGCGGAACCGTCCATTGTACCCGCTCGCCACCACCGGCCCGGGCTCAGGCGGTGGCCCCGATCATCTCGCCCAGCGTGCCGGTGATCTGGTCGATCTGTGCCTTGTCCACGATCAGCGGCGGCGACAGCGCGATGATGTCACCGGTACAGCGCACCAGCAGCCGGCCGTCGTGGAAGCAGCGCCGGAACACCTCGTAGCCGCGGCTGCCAGGTGCATCGCGGCGCGGCGCCAGCTCGACCGCGCCGACCAGGCCGAAGTTGCGGATGTCGATCACGTTGGGCAGGCCCTGCAGCGCGTGCAGCCGTTCCTGCCAGTACTCGCCCAGTTCGATGGCGCGCTCGAACAGGCGCTCCTCGGCGTAGACGTCCAGTGTTGCCAGCGCTGCGGCGCAGGCCAGCGGGTGTCCCGAGTAGGTATAGCCGTGGAACAGCTCGATGGCCTGTGGCGGGGCCTGCATCAGCGTGGCATGCACGGCGTCGCTGGCCAGCACGCCGCCCAGCGGAACCGCGCCGTTGCTGACCGCCTTGGCAAAGGTCAGCAGGTCCGGGGTGACCCCGAAGCGCTGTGCGGCGAAGGGCATGCCGACCCGGCCGAAACCGGTGATGACCTCATCGAACACCAGCAGGATGCCGTGGTGGTCGCACAATTCGCGCAGGCGCTGCAGGTATCCGGGCGCGGGCAGGATCACCCCGGCGGAGCCGGCGATGGGCTCGACGAAGACGGCGGCAATCGTCGAGGCGTCATGCAGCGCGATCAGCCGTTCCAGGTCGTCGGCCAGCTCCGCGCCCTGGCGCGGCAGGCCCCTGCTGAACGCGTTGCGCTGCAGGTCCAGGGTGTGGCGCAGATAGTCCACGCCCCCCAGCTGCAGGCCGAACGCCCTGCGGTTGTTGGGCAGACCGCCCAGTGCCATGCCACCGAAACCGACGCCGTGATACGCCTTCTCGCGGCTGATGAAGCGCGTGCGCTGGCCCTCGCCACGCTGGCGGTGGTAAGCCAGCACGATCTTCATCGCGGTATCCACCGCCTCCGAGCCGGAGCTGGTGAAGAACACATGGTTGAGCGGGGCCGGAGCCAGTGCGGCCAGCCGCTGTGCAAGCGCGAAGGCCGGCGGCGAGCCCATCTGGAAAGCGGGCGAGTAGTCGAGCGTGCGTGCCTGCCCGGCGATGGCCTCGACGATGCGCGGTCGCGCGTGGCCGGCGTTGCAGCACCACAGGCCGGCGGTGCCGTCAAGGATCTGTCGGCCATCGATGTCTTCGTAGTGCATGCCTTCGGCGCGGACCAGCATGCGTGGTGCCGCCTTGTACTGGCGGTTGGCGGTGAATGGCATCCAGTAAGCGTCCAGTGACTCGGGGCGCTGTGTGGTCAGGTCGTGCAGGTCGCTTCCGGGACGCTTCATGCCAGCTCCGTCGGGTCCGATGCGACGAATGTAGCGCAGCCACGTCACGGCGGAGTCGCGGTGACCCCAGTATAACCAAGGCTCGTTGAATGCTGGAGCTTCCCATGGCCGATTTTCCCGACCGCAGCCATTGGCAGGCGCTGGCCCTCCAGCTGTCGATGCCAGGCCAGGCCTTCATCGATGGCCGCTATGTCGATGCAGCCAGCGGCGCCCGTTTCGACTGCGTCAGCCCGATCGACGGTCGCGTACTGGGGGCGGTCGCCGACTGCGACGCGCAGGACGTGGAGCGCGCGGTACTGGCCGCGCGGCGCAGCTTCGAGGCGGGGCACTGGTCGCAGGCAAGCCCGTCCCATCGCAAGCGCGTGCTGCTAGCCTTGGCGGCGTTGGTGGAAAAGCACGCCGACGAGCTGGCCCTGCTGGAAACCCTGGACATGGGCAAGCCGGTGCGTGATGCGCGCCGCATCGACCTGCCAGGCGCGGTGCGCTGCCTGCGCTGGACCGCCGAGGCCGTGGACAAGCTGTACGGCGAGATCGCGCCGACCGGCCCGCACGAACTGGGACTGGTCACGCGCGAGGCCGCCGGGGTCGTGGCCGCGATCGTTCCGTGGAACTTTCCGCTGCTGATGGCCTGCTGGAAGATCGCGCCTGCATTGGCCATGGGCAACTCGGTGGTGCTCAAGCCGTCCGAGCGCTCGCCCTTGAGTGCGTTGCGGCTGGCGGCGCTGGCCGCCGAAGCGGGCCTGCCAGAGGGCGTGCTGAACGTGCTGCCGGGGTACGGTGCGCGCGTCGGTGAGCCGTTGGCCCTGCACATGGATGTGGACGTGCTCGCCTTCACCGGCTCCACCGCCACGGGCGCGAAGCTGCTGCAGTGTTCCGGGCGATCCAACCTCAAGCGGGTCTGGCTGGAGTGTGGCGGCAAGAGCCCGCATGTGGTGTTCGCCGACGCCCCTGATCTGGACGCCGCCGCGAAGGCGGTGGCACAGGGTATCTTCTTCAACCAGGGCGAGGTCTGTACCGCAGGTTCGCGGCTTCTGGTACAGCGTTCGATCCGCGAGGATTTCGTGCATCAGGTGGTTGCCTATGGCCAGCACATGCACCCCCGCCATCCATTGGACCCCGATGCGCCGATGGGCGCGCTGGTGGATGCCGCGCACCTGGACAAGGTGATGGACGATATCGCGCGCGCCGAAGGCGAGGGCGCCCGGTTGCTGCTGGGTGGGCGGCGCGCCGAAGTGGAAGCCGGCGGCAGCTACGTCCAGCCCACCGTGTTCGACCAGGTGCGTCCGGAGCAGGCACTGGCGCGCGAGGAAGTGTTCGGGCCGGTGCTGGCCGTGCTGGGGTTCGAAGACGAGGCCGAAGCGGTGCGCGTGGCCAATGACAGCCGCTACGGCCTGGCCGCCGGCCTGTGGACACGGGACCTGGGGCGGGCCCACCGCGTCGCGCGCCAGCTGCGCGCCGGCAGCATATGGGTGAACGGCTGGGATGGCGGCGACATGACCGCTCCGTTCGGTGGCTACAAGCAGTCCGGCAACGGGCGCGACAAATCGCTGCATGCGTTCGACAAGTACAGCGAGATCAAGGCCACCTGGATCCAGTTGTAACGACGCGACTGCTGGACGGCTGTTCGCTCTCTGTAGAGTCGAGGGATGCTCGACTGCCGTTCGTTCTTCTGTAGAGCCGAGCCATGCTCGGCTGCATCTCGCGAAGAGAAGAACCGTCGAGCATGGCTCGACGTTACAGAGGCGCCTGGCCCCTCGTTGGCATCGGTGTCGGCTGAAACCATCGTGCCGTACCGCCGCCTGCCCGTGGCAGAATCGGGCGATCTGCCATTTCCCACGTTGCCGATGTCGACGATCACCGCTGCCGCGCCGCCCGTGAATTCCCCCCGTCGTGTTCTGCTGGCCAGCCTGATCGGTACCACGATCGAGTTCTTCGACTTCTACATCTACGCCACGGCCGCGGTGCTGGTGTTCCCGCACCTGTTCTTCCCGGACAGCAGCGAACAGGCAGCCTTGCTGCAGTCGCTGGCAACCTTCGCGGTGGCCTTCATCGCACGCCCGGTTGGCTCGGCAGTGTTCGGCCATTTCGGCGATCGCATCGGCCGCAAGGCCACCCTGGTGGCTGCGCTGCTGACCATGGGGCTGTCCACGGTGCTGATCGGCCTGCTGCCGACGCACGCACAGATCGGGCTGTGGGCGCCGGCGCTGCTGGCGCTGTGCCGTTTCGGCCAGGGCCTGGGTCTGGGCGGGGAGTGGGGCGGGGCAGTGCTGCTGGCCACCGAGAACGCACCGCCGAGCAAGCGTGCCTGGTACGGCATGTTCCCGCAGCTGGGTGCACCGCTCGGCTTCCTGCTGTCGGCCGGCATCTTCCTGGTGCTTGGCCGTTGCCTGAGCCAGGCCGACTTCCTGCAATGGGGCTGGCGCATTCCTTTCGTGGCCAGCGCGCTGCTGGTCGGCCTCGGCCTGTGGGTGCGGTTGAACATCCACGAGACCCCCGACTTCAAGCAGGCGCTGGAGCGCAAGGCGCCGGTGCGGCTGCCGATGTGGACGGTGCTGCGTGACCACCCGGTGCCGATGCTGCTGGGTACCCTGGGCGCGTTCGCCACCTTCGTGCTGTTCTACCTGATGACCGTGTTCAGCCTCGGCCACGGCACGGCCGTGCTGGGTTACAGCCGCGAGCAGTTCCTGCTGATGCAGATGGCCGGCATGCTGTTCTTCGCGCTGGGCATCCCGCTGTCGGCGCGCTATGGCGACCGTTGGGGGACGCGCCGCACGATGATCGTGGCCAGCGTGCTGATCATCGGTTTTGGCGTGCTGTTCGCGCCGCTGTTCCAGCCGCACAGCCCGTGGATGGTCACCGCCTTCCTGTGCCTGGGCCTGTTCCTGATGGGCCTGACCTATGGCCCCTGCGGTACCTTCCTGGCCGAGATCTACCCGGTGGAGGTGCGCTACACCGGCGCATCGCTGTCATTCAACCTGGCCGGCATTCTGGGTGCGGCACCGGCGCCGTACCTGGCCACCTGGCTGGCCGAACGCTTCGGCCTGGTCGCGGTCGGCTACTACCTGTGCCTGACTGCGGCAGCGACGCTGTGCGCGCTGGTGGCACTGCACCGGCGCGCGCTGCGGTTCAGCCAAAGAAGCGCTTGAGCGTGCGTCCCAGCCAGCCACCGCCCTGGTGCTCGCGGGTGAACTGGTTAAGGTGCGCCTTGACCTGTTCGGCATAGGCCTGATCATCGCCGCGGATGTGGTTGAACAACCAGCGCGAGAGCATGGTGCGCAGTTCGTCGCTGATGTCCTCGCCGGCCTGGAAGCGCAACCGGTACTCGGCCACGCGCTTGATGAAGATCTCATGCACGCGCTTGTGCGCTGCACAGAACGGGTAGCCCGCCTCCTCCATCAGCTCTTCCTCGAACGCGAAGTGCGACAGGGTGTAGTCGACGACTTCGTCGATCACTTCACCCACCGCTGCACGCTGCAGGCTGGTCTGCGCCACGTGCAGGTGGTTGAGCATCTCGATGATGCGGCGGTGTTGTTGGTCGATCACATCGATGCCGATGTTCAGATCGTCCTGCCAGACCAGTAGTGCCATCCCCGGCTCCCCTTCATGCGTATGTCGGGGCCGACTGTAGAGCTGCCGTGCGGGAACGGCGTTGATCTGGATCAAAGCGAGCCGGTCAGGTCAGCGCAGGCTCGCGTGGACGCAGCGGGCTGGCCACCGTGGTGCAGCTGACCCGGTTGCGGCCACCGGCCTTGGCCAGGTACAGCTGGCGGTCGGCCTCGGAGATCAGCCGGTGCAGCGCATCGCGCTGCGGGCGCAGGCAGCACAGGCCGATGCTGACCGTCATGCGCAGGGTAGCGGTGCCGATGTCCACCTCCAGTGCGGCGATGCGCTGGCGCAGCTCCTCGAAGTACAGCAGCGCCTCGTCCTGTTCCATGTCTGGCACCAGCAGGCAGAACTCCTCGCCGCCGAAGCGCGCGATCAGGTCGTGGCTGCGTGCATGCGCGGTCACCGCGCCGGCCACCGCGCGCAGCGCGTCGTCGCCTGCTTCGTGGCCATGGGTGTCGTTGATGTGCTTGAAGTGGTCGATGTCGATCATCGCCACCGCCACGCATTGGCCGTGCAGCTGCAGCTGCGGCAGCTGGCGCTGGCTCTGCTCCAGGAAGAAGCGCCGGTTGGGCAGCCCGGTGAGGAAGTCGCGGGTGGCCAGGTCCTGCAGGGTGCCGATCAGTTCCAGCTGGTCCACGTTCTGCGAGACGCGGCAGAAGAACTCCTCGCGCGAGAACGGCTTGCGCAGGAAATCGTTGGCGCCGTTCTTCAGGAAGCGCGGGATCAATGAGGCGTCGGTATTGCCGGAGATGCCGATCACCGCCACCTTGTCGCGCGAGCGCAGGGTGCGCAGGCGACGGGTGAATTCCACGCCTTGCATGCCGGGCATTTCCTGGTCGACCACCGCCAGGCGGATCGCCGGATGTGCCTCGATAGCAGCCAGGCCCTCGTTGCCGTCGGCGGCTTCGTGCACCTCATGCCCATACATCCGCAGCAGGGCGGCGGCATAGCCACGCGCGGACGGCGAATCGTCCACCACCAGCGCGGCGATGCGCCGGTTGCGTTCCAGCCGCTGCACCAGCCACACCAGGTAGTCGATGCTGCCCGGGGTATTCTTCAGCACGTAGTCGATGATCTGCTGCTGTAGTACGCGCTTGCGCAGGTCCTCGTCGTAAACGCCGCTGACCACCACCGTCGGCAGGTCGCGCTTGAGGAAGAACTCGACCACTGCATCGCGGTCGCCGTCGGCCAGCACCAGTCCGGTCAGCACCAGGAACCAGCCTCCGCCTTCGCTGAGCAGCCGGTCGGCCTCGGCCAGGGTGGAGGCGATCACCACCGGCAGTTCCAGGCGCTGCTCGATGGCTTCGCGCAGCATGCCGGTGAACGCACGGGAGTTTTCGACCAGCAGGATCCGCTGCGGCAGCGGATCGGCCAGGTCGCCATCGACGGCGGCCTGCGGCAGCACGGGCATGATGCGGTGGCTCACGAGGGAGGGGCTCGGCACGGATAGCGGCGGTTTCGGGTGTAACTTTAGCGGGGCAGTATGCCCTGCGTGTCGTTCGGCGATCAGGCGGGCGATGTGAATGACGCCGCTGTGCCCGCAATGGATTCGTGCAGGACGAACCGGAGCCGGTTGCCACGGCAATGCACCGTACCGCCGTAGGCCATTATCCGGCCGGCCAGACGCTCCGTGGCCTGCTGAACGGTCCCACTCGACAGCGTGCAGCTGCGGTCAAGCAGGCCCACGACCACCACAATGCCGCGGCGGTCGCCAGCCTGGCCGCTGCGGGCGCGCACGCTGACCTGTCCCGACTCCAGCTCCAGCAGCAGCGACACCGCCTCGATCAGCGAGCGATAGATGGCGAGCTGCAGGTCAACAGTCAGCAGGCAGGGGTTGCCCCCCAGCCGGGGCGGTATCACGCGATGGGAGTTGTCCCAGTTCTCGCATGCGCCGCCAACGCGCAGCGCGATATACAGCCCAACCTGCTCCAGCCCCGTGGGGTAGACCAGACTGGCCTGTTCACGGAACAGCCGCGAGTGCACGGATGAGGCGTGCTGCAGGCTGTTGGCCACCGCATGATGCCCCTGCGCCTTCAGCCAGCTGACCATCTCGCCGAGCGAGCTGTCCATGCCTTCGCCGAGTTGCCTGAGATGGGAGGCGCGCTCGCGAAGTTCACGCTCACGGATCTGATGCGAACTACGTGCCAAGCGCAATGTGGTTTCCTCAGCCAGTCCACGGGACCGTGCACGCTCGTGGTGATAGCTGATGCTGGATCCCAGGGCGAGCAGTGCGACACTCATCACGGCCATGTTCTGCTGGGTGGCGAAGGTGCCCAGGTCGAACGAGGACGGTAGGCCGGTGCTGGGAGTGGCGAAATGGAGTGGAAGGTTCAACAGCGGAATCGCGATGGCAGCGCCACGCCACCCATGCATGAAGGTCAGGGCGATCGCTGGTAGGGAGGACAGCAGCACCAGGTGGGTGCGTGTGGTGTGGGCGCTGATGGCCGTAAGCTGCATGCACAGGGCCAGGACCAGCATCACCAGGATGGCCGTGACCGTAGGTGCAGCAAAGCGGCGCGTCCAATTGGGGGCCGCCTCTCGTCGCGACCAGAGGAATGCCAGTGGCACGAGGGTAATGATGGCGGCGAAGTGGCCAAAGATCGTGCGATCAACTGCGCTAAGCAGGTTGCTCGGCGGCGGGTTCGACCACAGGGCGAATGAAACGCCCATATTGAGAACCGGGACGAACAACGCCGTGCAGAAGGTCAGCGACAGCAGCCAGAGGCCGGCGGCGGACTCCGATGGCATTCTCATGCGGTGCAGGTGGACCACCAGCATCGCCATCGGCATCAGCAGCGTCGAGGCCAGGATGACCCAGGCCAGGCCGTAGCTGTCGATCATGGGGATGCGCAGGGTTGCGAAGTAGGTGTACTCGCCAAGCAGCAGGTAGGGCCACAGGCGGGTCGGGACGATCAGGAGTGCCGCTGCCCGGATGCCCGCTGGCAGGAAGAACTGATCCAGCGAGAACTGACGCGAGACAAGGCAGCTCAAAGCGTAGACGGCCGCGAGTGCGATTCCGACGGGTCGGATCCGGAAGCTCAGTTCAATTGCTTCTTTGAATCGGTCCAAGCCCCGCCTCTTGCCTCCCGGCCAATGATGACTGGCCACGTCCGTAGACATTATCGACAGTCGGAGAAGGGCGCAATCGAGGTGTCTGGCCTCCCTTTGCGCTGCAATTGCCGGCTTCCTGCGCTTCGTGGCCCTACACGGTCAGCAGTGCGTCGGCATAGCCACCAGCGGACGGTGAATCATCCACAATCAGCGCGTCCTCGGTTCGATCACGTTGCAGCCGTTGCACCCGCTACATTCGGCAGTTGATGCTGTCCACTGTGTTCACTATCGCGCAATCGACAATGTCCTGCTGTTACACGCGCCTGTCCAGGTCATTTGTCGCAGATGCAGCTGACCCGCACCGTGGGCGGGTTTCGCTACGGGTATTGGCGATTTCGGACGCTGCATCGGCGTGGCATGGGTTTGCATCGATCCAGTCGATTATGTCCCATGGGCTTTACGGAGTCCGCCCGGTATATGCTGATGCGATTGGGGGTAGCATCCTGCTTGATCCGTATTGCATCCAACCTGGAGGTTAGTGTGGGAAATTTCCGAATTCATGCATTTGCTGGTGCGTTGATGTTGGTGCCGGTATCCGTTCTTGCTTTTGCCCCGAGTGACGACCATGGAATCAAGATGGCCGGCCAAGGACTCGGCCAGTCGATTCCGCAGGCACAGGACCTGAGCGTGGATCCCGGCTGGTTGGTCTATGGGTTCGAGCGCGATGGTATGGATTATTTCCAGGTAAACGATCTCGCGGGCCACGTGCACATCGTGATCGGCAATGCTGCGGGCACGTTCTGGGTACTGCCGGCAGGTGACCCATCTGCGAAGGTGTCGTTGCCTGAGCAGCGCCTGCCTGTTCCCGCCAAAGCCACCAGGACGGTTGTCTATCGGTCCCCCGCATTCACGCTGGTCAGATATGCAAGCGGAGCTGATGTCTTGTGGGCGGTAGAGGCACCCTGATACCGCCTGTTGCCGGGATATCGGAGAGCTTCAGTGTCAGACTGCATGGGCACCCGGATGTTCGCCGGGTGCCCATGACGCCTTTGGCCAGCGGGATGAGCGGGACGTTCATGCGATACCGCTGCCTTGGTTCGATCCGATCGCTTGACTGTGAAATGCGCTACTGCAGCGCAGAGGGTGCAGGGCAGCTGTACCGTGATGGAGCACTGGGCTGTGTCTCAAGTTTTGTTTCACGGTCGAGGAACAGGATCCTGACCCGGTTGCGATAGCAGTCAACGGTCCCGTCATAGGGCAGGGTTCGCCCGGTCAGCCGCTCGAACGCTGCCATGGTTGTCTGCTGGGAAAGGCGCCGACGCGACTCCAGCAGCGACACGACCATGAGGATTCCGCGCCTGGAGCCCATTCCGCCGCATCTTGCACGAATGCGAATCTGTCCACCTTCATGCTTGAGAAGAATGGAGACTGCATCAATCAGTGTCCGGTAAGCGGCCAACTGCAGTTCCACGCTCAGGTTGCAGGGGTCGCCTTTCAGATCAGGGCGGAGAACGCGCTCCGTCAGCGTCCACGACTCACGGATGCCACCAGCCTGCAAAGCCACGTAAAGCCCAAGATGCTCCAGACCCGAGGGATAGACCATGCTTGTCTGTTCGCGAAGGAGCCGCGAATGTACATTCGAAGTATGCAGAAGGCTGCTGGCCACTGCGTGATGTCCCTGGGCCTTGAGCCAGTCGGCCAGCTCCACCAGTGAGGTATCAATGCCGTCGCCGAGCTTGCGAAGGTGCAGGGCACGCTCACGCAGCTCCATCTCGCTGGCCAATTGCGAGCTCCTCGCAAGATGGATGGCGTCCCTTTCCCCCATCTCGCGCAGCCTGTAACGATGGTAGAAGTGGGTGATGCGTGATCCGAGCAACAGCAATACGATGCCGCTGATCGCCATGATCTGCTGGGTGATGAAGGCCGCGGGATCGAATGCGGTGGGATGGGTGTTGGGCGTGGTCAGGCCGATGACCATGTTGAGCACCGGTACTGCAAGGGCGGCACCCTTCCAGCCATACAGGCAGGTAAGTGCGGCCGCGGGGAGTGCCAGCAGCAGCAGGAGCGTTGCCTTCAGCGCAACCCAGTCTGCGGGCAGTTGAGTTGCTGCTATCCCGATCAGGAGCATCGATGAAAGTGCCGCCAGCATCGGGGTCTTTCGTCCAGCGTTCCACTCCTGCCCCAGGTCCTGTCGCGCCCACAGCATGGCGATGGGGGCCACCGTCAGAATGCCGATGAAGTCGCCCACGCTGTAACGCGCCGCACTGGTCAGGAAGGGCGTGGAAGGGGGTGTTGGCCAGAGCAGATGGGAAAAGCTGAGGTTCAGCAGCGTAACTACGACGCTGGAAGCGGCGGCAATCAACAAAAGGCCGATCGTCTGCGACTCCGCCATCAGTCGCCGTTGCAGCTTCACAATCAACATCACTGCGGGCATGAGGAACGCGGAGGCAACAATGACCCATGTCAGGCCGTACTTCTCGATCATTGGCACGCGGGACTGTGCAAAGTACGCATATTCGCCCAGCAGCAGATACGGCCACAGGCGCGGCGGGCACAACAGTACGGCCGCCACCCGGATGCCGGCTGGCAAATAGAACTGATCCAGCGACAGCTGTCGGGTTGCCCAATAGGCAACTGCATAAAGCAAGGCAAGCATCAGGCCAGCCGGACGAATGCGCACCTTCAGCAACAATCCTTCTTTCCACCAGTCCAATCGCACGTCCCCCTCTCCTACGTGTCCCCTGTCAGCTTCCATTCGCCGCGAGGCCCGGTTTCTCAGGACGTTATCGGTCTGCGAACGATTATGCAATTGCACAGCGGCGCATTTAGGGAGTTGACCAACCATCCATCACAGATGTTGCGTGAAAATCTGTGACGTGTGCAGCACGATCAGCGCTGCGGTGCGCCTGTCAGAGCGTTCAATCCAGGAGATGCGGAATCTTCACCACAACGCATCCCGCAGCTTGTACCAGGACATCGCCGCCACCAGCAGCGGCGTGCGCAGCAGCCGGCCGCCGGGGAAAGGCGCATGCCGCAGGCGCTGGAACACGTCCAGGCGCTCGCTCTGGCCGGCAATCGCGGCGGCGATGACCTCGCCGGCCAGCCCGGCGGCGGCCACCCCATGGCCGGAGAACCCCTGCGCGAAGTACAGGTTGCCGTCCAGCCGGCCCCAATGCGGAGCGCGGTTGCGGGTGATGTCCACGTAACCGCCCCAGACCTGCTCCAGCGGCACGTCGGCCAGTTGTGGAAACACCTGGTGCATGCGCCGCTGCATCACCCTATGCAGGCCGGGTGGGGGCAACGCCGAGTAACTGGCGCGGCCGCCGAACAGCAGCCGGTGGTCGTGGCTGAGGCGGAAATAGTCCAGTGCCCACGCGGTGTCGGCCACGGCCATGTTGTTGCCGATCAGGGCGCGGGCGCGCTCGGCCCCCAGCGGCGCGCTGGCGCCGATATAGGTGCCGACCGGCATGATCCGCCGTTCCAGGTCGGGCAGCAGGCCCTGCAGCCAGGCATTGCCGGCCACCACCAGATGCGCAGCGCGCACGCTTCCCTGCGCGGTATGCAGGGTGGGCTGCGGTCCGCGCTGCACGCGGGTCACTGCGGAGTTCTCGTGGATCACCACGCCGGCCGCACGTGCCGCATCGGCCAGGCCACGCGCATAGGCCAGCGGGTGCAGGTGCGCGCTGTGCGGATCGAACATCGCGGCGCGGTAGCGCGGGCTGTCCAGCTGTGCGCGCAGCGCATCACGGTCCCACCACTGCATCGGGTAGTCGTAGTGGCGCTGAAGATGCTCGCAGTTGGCGCGCAGGTCGCGCTCATGGCGCTCGCGGATGGCGACGCTGGCGTGGCCCTCCACCCAATGGCAGTCGATACCATGGCGGTCGATGCGCCTGCGCATCGCCTGTACTGCGTCGCGCGACCAGTCGAACAGGTGGCGCGCATCGTTACGGCCGAGCTGACGCTCCAGTTCGTCCACCTCGCAGCCATAGCCGACCAGCACCTGGCCACCATTGCGGCCGGACGCGCCCCAGCCGATCCGCTGTGCGTCCAGCACCACCACGCGTTGGCCACGCACGGCCAGTTCCAGTGCGGCGGTCAGGCCGGTATAGCCGGCGCCCAGCACCGCAACGTCGGCCTGCACCTGCCCCTGCAACGCGGGCAGTGCGGGCGGTTCGGGCAGGCTGGAGGCATACCAGCTGGGCGGAAAGGCGGCGCTCACTGCAGGCCTCGTGGGTGCAGTGCGGGCGGGCGGAGCAGGGCAGGTCGATCAGCGTTCACCCCGGTAGTTTCGCCGATGCATGGCAGCTGTGGTGTGACGGCAGCGACTTGCCGCCGTTGCCAGGCGACGGGTAACGTGTCGGCACGCCAAGGAGTCTTCCCATGCGCCGCCTGCCCTGGGTGGGCCTGCCCACCGACAGCACCGTGCTCGGCCACCACCGTTTCGCGGTGGCCGGCGAGAAGTATGTGCGCGCGCTGGCCGAGGCGGCCGAGGTGACCCCGGTGGTGTTGCCGAGCCTGCAGCCACCGTTGCCGGCCAGCGACTGGCTGCTTGGGCTCGATGGCCTGCTGTTGACCGGCGCGGTCAGCAACATCGAACCGCAGCACTACGAAGGCGGCCGCAGCTGGCCAGGCAATCCGCATGACCCTGCCCGCGATGCCAATGCCTTCGCGCTGCTGCACGAGGCGCTGGCGCTGGACCTGCCAGTGCTGGCGATCTGCCGGGGCTTCCAGGAGCTGAACGTCGCACTGGGCGGCAGCCTGCATCCGCAGGTGCATGCGGTGCCCGGCCTGGCCGACCATCGCGACGACCCGCGGGCGCCGGTGGACGTGCAGTATGGGCCGGCCCATGCGGTGACCCTGGCCGCCGACGGCTGGCTGGCGCAGTGGCACGGCGGTGGCCGCGCGCAGATCAATTCGGTGCACGGACAGGGCATCGCCCGCCTCGCGCAGGGCCTGCAGGTCGAGGCCATGGCCGATGACGGACTGGTCGAGGCGGCGCGCAGCCTGCACCATGGATTTGTGCTCGGCGTACAGTGGCATCCGGAGTGGCGTGTCACGCAGACGCCGTTCTATCACGCTATTTTCCGTGCGTTCGGCCAAGCTTGCCGGCAGCACCAACAGAACCGACTGGATTCCCGATGAGTTCCCGAACGCGCCCGCGCAAGACGGCCACGCCCCCCGCACCGCAGGAAAGCAGCCTGCTGCGCTGGCTGAAGGAGCGGCGCATCACCGAGGTGGAATGCCTGGTGCCGGACATCACCGGCAACGCCCGCGGCAAGATCATTCCTGCCGACAAGTTCTCGCACGACTACGGCACGCGCCTGCCGGAAGGCATCTTCGCCACCACCGTCACCGGCGAGTTCCCTGACGACTACTACGAGCTGACCTCGCCGTCGGACTCGGACATGATGCTGCGCCCTGACCCGGATACGGTGCGCATGGTGCCGTGGGCAGCCGATGCCACCGCACAGGTCATCCACGATTGCTACACCAAGAGCGGCGAACCGCACGAGCTTGCGCCGCGCAACGTGCTGCGCCGCGTACTGGCGGCTTATGCGGAACTGGGCCTGCGCCCGGTGGTGGCGCCGGAGCTGGAGTTCTTCCTGGTGCAGAAGAACACCGACCCGGACTTCCCGCTGCTGCCACCGGCCGGTCGCTCGGGGCGCCCGGAGACCGCGCGGCAGTCGTACTCGATCGACGCGGTCAACGAGTTCGACCCGATCCTCGACCTGATGTACGACTACGCCGATGCGATGAAGCTGGACGTGGACACGCTGATCCACGAATCCGGCGCAGCACAGCTGGAGGTGAACTTCACCCATGCCGATGCGATGGACCTGGCCGACCAGGTGTTCCTGTTCAAGCGCACCATGCGCGAGGCGGCGATGCGCCACGGGGTGTACGCCACGTTCCTGGCCAAGCCCATGGAGAACGAGCCCGGTAGTGCCATGCACATCCACCAGAGCCTGGTGCGGGTGAGCGATGGCAGCAATGTGTTCGCTGGCGAGACCGATGCTGAGGGCGAGTTCAGCCCGGTGTTCGGCCACTACCTGGGCGGCCTGCAGAAGTACGCGCCGCAGGCGATGGCGTTCTTCGCGCCGAACGTGAATTCCTACCGGCGCCTGGTGTTCGGCGAAGTCTCGCCGAGCAACGTGCACTGGGGCTTCGACAACCGCACCTGCGGCCTGCGCGTGCCGCTGGATACGCCGGAAAACATGCGCGTGGAGAGCCGTTTCGCCGGCTCCGACGCCAACCCCTACCTGGCGATGGCCGCGACCCTGGCCTGCGGCCTGCTCGGCATCCGCGAGCGGCTGGCGCCGGACGCGCCGGTGACCGGCAGCGCGAAGGAACTGGGCTACAACCTGCCGCGCTCGCTGGGCGAGGCGCTGGACGGGCTGGAGCAGTGCAGCGAGCTCCAGGCCCTGCTGGGCGAGCGTTTCTGCCGCGCCTACATCTCGGTCAAGCGCAAGGAATACGAGACCTTTTTCCGCGTCATCAGCTCGTGGGAGCGCGAGTTCCTGCTGCTGAACGTCTGAGCATCTGGAATAGAAAAATCCGCCGCCGGGGGGTAGGCTGGCACCCGTCGCCGGCCCCGCCGGCCCCCCTTCCCGCATTCTGGAGCACCCGATGAAGCTGCGTATCCTCACGCTCGGCCTGGCCTCCGCCATGCTTGCCGCCTGTGGCGGTGGCAACGGCGGCGCGCAGGACAGCCAGGTCCTGAACGTCTACAACTACAGCGATTACATCGCCGAGGACACCATTCCGACCTTCGAGAAGGAGAGCGGCATCAAGGTGACCTACGATGTGTTCGACAGCGATGAGATGGTCGAGACCAAGCTGCTGGCTGGCAACAGCGGCTACGACGTGGTGGTGCCGACCCTGAACTTCTTCGGCCGCCAGATCCAGGCCGGCGTGTTCCTGCCGCTGGACAAGAGCAAGATTCCGAACCTGGCCAACCTCGATCCGGCGGTGATGAAGCGCATCGCCACCCAGGATCCGGGCAACCAGTACGGCGTGCCGTACATGATCGGCACCACCGGCATCGGCTACAACGTGGACATGCTGAAGCAGCGCTTCGGCGGCAGCACCGATATCGCCAACAGCTGGGACCTGGTGTTCAAACCGGAGAACATCAGCAAGATGAAGGACTGCGGCGTGACCATCCTGGACACGCCGGCCGACATGATCCCGATCGCGCTGCATTACCTGGGCCTGGATCCGCACAGCGGCGACCCGGCCGAGCTGCAGAAGGCGGCCGACCTGCTGAAGTCGATCCGCCCGTACGTGCAGAACTTCCACTCCTCGCAGTACGTCGGTTCGCTGGCCAATGGCGGCACCTGCCTGGTGGTCGGCTGGTCGGGTGACATCATCCAGGCCCGCGACCGCGCCGAGGAAGCCAGCAATGGCGTGCACGTGGCTTATTCGATCCCGAAGGAAGGTGCGCCGCAGTGGTTCGACATGCTGGCGATCCCGAAGGACGCCAAGCACCCGGAAGCGGCTTACAGGTTCATCAACTATCTGCTGGAACCGAAGGTCGCCGCGGCCAACACCAACTTCATCCACTACGCCAACCCGATCCCGGCCGCGACACCGCTGGTGGACGAGGCGATCCGCACCGACCCGACGATTTACCCGCCGGCCGACGTGGCCGAGAAGATGTTCACCTACTCGATCAACACGCCGGAGACCGACAAGCTCTACACCCGGCTGTGGACCGAGGTGAAGACCGGCCGTTAAGCCGGTCTGGCGCCGCCGGGCCTTGCCCGGCGGCCGCCTTGCTTCACCGCTTCACCGTGCCGGAATCGGTACCGTCGGCCTGGTCAAGGTGCCTCAGGATGGCCGGCAGCAGGTCGCGTGCATCGCGGCCGCCGTTGCACAGGAACGACGAACTCATCCGCTGCAGGTTGTGCATGCCGATGAAGAACAAGCCCGGTTGCGGGGAAACGCCAAACTCGCCCAGCGGATAGCCGTGGGCATCCAGCGCGCCCTGCACATCGAGCCAGGGCCACTCGGCGACGAAACCGGTGGCCAGCACCACCGAGCGGATGCCTGCCGCCTGCAGATCCAGTTCATCCGGGGCTATGTCCGGCTCCCAGTGCAGATAGACCTCTTCGGGAATGTAGCGGGCATCGTCGGTGCGCGGCTCGGGCCGCGTGGCGTAGTACGCGCTGGCCAGCGAATCGAGATAGGCGTACTCGGCCTGCGTCGCTTCAATCGCGGTGCGAAGCTGCGGGCGGACATCGGCGAAGCGGGCGGTGTTTCCATTGAATTCCTGCAACCGTCCCAGCAACCTGATCCCTGCGCGGTGCATCGCCAGCAGGCTGATCGAACTGCCCAGGCCGGCGCCTCCCTTGCCGGAAATCAGGGGGAACTCCGCGGTGCGGGCCTTGCGCAGCGCGTCCGGCTCGCCTGCCAGTACGGCCGCCGATTGGCTTACGTGTTGATGGATGCGCCCGGCCATGGCCCACCAGGTCATCGAGTCCTTGCCGCGCAGCCGACGGGTGTGCGAATGACGATCGGCCAATGACCAGTACACGCTGCGACCAGCGTCGCACAGGTCCTGGGCGATCTGTGCGCCGGATTGGCCGCCGCCGATGACCAGCACCGCGCCCGGGGATAGCTGGCCGGGACTGCGGTAGTCGCTGGAGTGCAGCACGGTGAGGCCTGCTGCGGGCGCGAAAGGGGCCCGGGGCAACCGCGCCCGGCGGTATTCACCGGTGGCGACCACCACCGCCTGGGCATGGATCAGCCCCCGGCTGCTGTCGATGGCATAGCCACCGGACTCCGGCCCGACCCGATGGACCACGCACCCCTCGCTGATCGGCAACGCGCGCTCGTCGGCATAGTCGCGCAGCCGTCGGATCACTTCCGGGGCCCCCATGAACCCTTCCGGGTCATCCCCGGCATAGGCATGGCCATGCAGGGCCATCGTCGCGTTGGCGGTGTTGGTCTGGAACGAATCCCAGCGTCGCCGCCAGCTGGCACCCACGGTTTCGGCCTCCAGCACGCGATGCTCGACGCGGGCCTCCTGCAGGAGCGCGCTGAGCGACAACCCGGCCTGGCCGGCGCCGATGATGACCAGCGGCAGCCGTGCAGGCAGGCAGCCCGGCAGGCGGGGCGGGAAAGGGGAGGGGCTGTCCGGGGAAATCACCAGGGGCGGTCCATGCAAGGCCTAGATGCGGGACATTGCGCGGGGAATGTCCGGGGCTTTCAATGGATCCCGTTCTGAAAAATGTTGCAGATCGGGCTGCCGCCCGCAGTGTCTGGCCGGGACGGCTGCAGGGTCGTCCAGGGGAGCCCGGGCCTTGGGGCGGACAGGCCACCATCGCGGGGAAAACCGACACGCCCTCGGGGGCCCTGGGCGGGCCAGCGGCCGCTTCCACCCACTCCCGTCATATCCCCTTCGGCCCCCGGCCGTTAGAATGGCCGCCGCTGTCCACCGCCCGCTCCCGGAGCCCCCATGCCCGTTGAAGCCCAGCCGGTAGCCGCCGTCGTCGACACGACCGGTGCGCCCGGCTATCTCTCCATTCGTGATCTGCGCAAGGAATTCGACGGTTTCGTCGCCGTCGACGACGTCAACCTGGACGTGCGCAAGGGCGAGATCTTTGCCCTGCTCGGTGGCTCCGGCAGTGGCAAGTCGACCCTGCTGCGCTGCCTGGGCGGCTTCGAGACGCCCACCAAGGGCAGCATCACCGTCGATGGCCAGCGCCTGGACGCGCTGCCGCCGTACCAGCGGCCGGTCAACATGATGTTCCAGTCCTACGCCCTGTTCCCGCACATGACGGTCGAGCAGAACATCGCCTTCGGCCTGAAGCAGGATGGCCTGGGCAAGGACGCGATCAGCAAGCGCGTCGGCGAAATGCTCGACCTGGTGCAGATGGGCCACCTGGGCAAACGCAAGCCGCACCAGCTGTCCGGTGGCCAGCAGCAGCGCGTGGCGCTGGCGCGGTCGCTGGCCAAGGGGCCGAAGCTGCTGCTGCTGGACGAACCGATGGGCGCGCTGGACAAGAAGCTGCGCTCGCAGATGCAGCTGGAACTGGTCAGCATTATCGAATCGTCGGGCGTGACCTGCGTGATGGTCACCCACGACCAGGAAGAAGCGATGACCATGGCCACCCGCATCGCGGTGATGGATGCCGGCTGGATCCAGCAGGTCGGCAAGCCGGACGAGGTCTACGAGCAGCCGGCCAACCGCTTCGTCGCCGAGTTCATCGGTTCGGTCAACCTGTTCGATGGGGTGATCGACGAGGACCTGCCCGAGTACGTGACCGTGCGCTCGCCGCTGTTCCCGGCGCCGATCTACATCGCCCATGGCATCACCTGTTACGAAGGGCAGCCGGTCGCATTCGCGCTGCGCCCGGAGAAGGTGATGATCGGCAAGGACGAGCCGGAAGGGCACACCAACAAGGCGCAGGGCGTGATCGAGGACATCGCCTACTTCGGCAGCCACTCGGTGTATCACGTGCGCCTGCCCAGCGGCGCCAAGGTGCTGGCCAACTTCGCCAACTCGCAGCGCTGGGCCAGTGATGGCTTCACCTGGGGCGACGAGGTGTGGGTGCACTGGCGCGACAACGACGGCGTGGTGCTCACCTCATGAGCGTCGCCGGCCTGAAGCGCTGGCTGCCGGGGCTGCGTGCCACGGTGATCGGCATTCCGTACCTGTGGCTGCTGCTGTTCTTCGCAGTGCCGTTCCTGATCGTGCTGATGATCAGTTTCTCGCTCAGCCGGGTCGGCTCGCCGCCGTATACCTGGCTGCTGCAGTACGGGGACGGCGGGTTCTCGCTGAAGCTGAACCTGGAGAATTACCTGGCGCTGTTCCGCGATTCGATCTATGCGCAGGCCTTCCTGAGCTCGATCAGGATCGCGGCCATCTCCACCTTCCTGACCCTGCTGATCGGCTACCCGATGGCCTACGCCATCGCCCGCCTGTCGCCGGCCGCACGCAACGTGGCGATGATGCTGGTGGTGCTGCCGTCGTGGACCTCGTTCCTGATCCGCGTGTATGCGTGGAAGGCGATCCTGGACCGCAACGGCCTGCTTGACCAGTTCCTGCAGTTCACCGGCCTGCAGACGCTGATGACGTCGATGGGCCTGCCGAAACTGCAGTTGATCGATACGCCGACCGCCGCCTACATCGGCATCGTCTACTGCTACCTGCCGTTCATGGTGCTGCCGCTGTACGCCAACCTGGTCAAGCATGACCACCGCCTGCTGGAAGCGGCCTACGACCTGGGTGCCAGGCCATGGCAGGCCTTCCTCCGCATCACGCTGCCGCTGTCGAAGGCCGGCATCATCGCCGGCTGCATGCTGGTGATGATCCCGGCAGTGGGTGAATTCGTGATTCCGGAAATGCTGGGGGGCTCGGAGACGCTGATGGTCGGCCGCCAGCTGTGGAACGAGTTCTTCAACAACCGCAACTGGCCGGGCGCGTCGGCGATGGCGGTGGCGATGATCCTGTTGCTGCTGGTGCCGATCCTGCTGTTCAACCGATCCCAGCAGCGCCTGCTGGAAGGGAAGCAGGCATGAGCCCGCGTACCGCCAAGGGCCTGGGGCTGGGCGTGCTGCTGCTCGGCTTCGCCTTCCTGTACCTGCCGATCCTGCTGTTGATGTTCTATTCGTTCAACAGCTCGCGGCTGGCGATGGTCTGGGCCGGGTTCTCCACCCGCGCCTACAGTGACCTGTTCGCCGACCGCGCGCTGATGGATGCGATGTGGACCAGCCTGGTGGTGGCGTTCTGGACCGCCTGTACCGCCACCGTGCTGGGCACGCTGGCGGCGATGGTGATGACCCGCTTCAAGCGCTTCCGTGGCAAGCCGCTGTTCGGTGCGCTGGTCACCGCGCCGCTGGTGATGCCGGATGTGATCCTGGGCTTCTCGCTGATGGCGCTGCTGGCCTCGATGGGCGCGATTCCGGGCTTCCCGGCGCGCGGCCTGGCCACCATCTGGATCGCGCACGTCACCTTCACCCTGTGCTTCGTCACCGTGGTGGTGTCTTCGCGGCTGCAGGAAATGGATCTGTCGCTGGAAGAAGCGGCGATGGACCTGGGGGCCAGCCGGCTGACCGTGTTCACCCGCATCACCCTGCCGATCATCGCGCCGGCGCTGGTGGCGGGCTGGCTGTTGGCGTTCACCCTGTCGCTGGATGACGTGGTGGTGGCCAGCTTCGTCGCCACGCCGGGCTCGACCACGCTGCCGATGAAGGTGTTTGCGTCGGTGCGCATGGGCATCAGCCCGAAGATCAATGCACTGGCCACGCTGCTGGTGTCGGCGGTATCGATCGCTGCGGTGATCGGCTGGTACATCAATGCCCGTGCCGAGAAGCGGCGCCAGCGCGACCTGCAGCTGGCGCGGCAGGACAACGGCTGAGTACACGATCCGTCCACTGTGCCGGCAACGCCCGGCTCACGGCCGGCGGCGCACAATGGGGGTCTTTCAGATGGAGATCCCCCATGACCGTCGAGATCGTCGACCCGGCCACCGGCCAGGTGACCTACCGCCATGAACTGATGGGCGCTGCCGACATCGAGCAGCGCCTGCAGGCCGCCGCCGATGCGTTCCCCGGCTGGGCCGAGCGTTCGCTGCAGGAACGCGGCGCGATCCTGCGCCAGATCGCGGCGCAGCTGCGCACGCGCCGCGACGACCTGCAGCAGGCGATGACCCACGAGATGGGCAAGCTCAAGGCCGAAGCGCTGGCCGAGGTCGACAAGTGCGCGGCGGCCTGCGAGTACTACGCCGACCATGCGGCCGACTATCTCAAACCGCAGCTGATCGACACCGAAGCGCAGCGCAGCTATGTGCGCTACGAGCCGATCGGCTGCGTGTTCGCGGTGATGCCGTGGAATTTTCCGATCTGGCAGGTGTTCCGCTTCCTCGCACCGGCGTTCATGGCCGGCAACGTGGCCCTGCTCAAGCATGCCAGCAACGTGCCGCAGTGTGCCGACCTGATCCTGGCGGTGTGCCGTGATGGCGGCCTGCCGGACGGCGTGTTCGACGTGCTGCACATCGACAACGACCAGGCCGCCGACGTGCTGCGCGACGCACGGGTGAAGGCGGTGACGCTGACCGGCAGCGAGCGGGCAGGGCGCTCGATCGCCTCCAACGCTGGCAGCCAGTTGAAGAAGTCGGTGATGGAGCTGGGTGGCAGCGATGCCTTCGTGGTGCTCGACGATGCCGACCTCGACAAGACGGTTGCGGCAGCAGTGAAGTCGCGCTTCGACAACAGCGGGCAGACCTGCATCGCGGCCAAGCGGTTCATCGTGGTCGAGGCGGTGGCCGATGAATTCACCCGTCGCTTCGTTGAAGCTGCGGCCGAGCGCCAGTACGGCGATCCCGATGAGCGGGGCACCACGCTGGCACCGATGGCCCGTGCCGATCTGCGCGATGAACTGCACAAGCAGGTACAGGCCAGCGTGGCCAAGGGTGCGCGGGTGCTGATAGGCGGCGAGCCGATTGCCGGCACCCATGCCGGCTATCCGGCCACGGTGCTCGACCAGGTCGGCCCGGGCATGCCGGCCTACGACGAGGAACTGTTCGGTCCGGTGGCTGCGGTGATCCGGGTCGCTGATGAGAGCGAGGCACTGCGCGTGGCCAACGACACCCGCTTCGGCCTCGGCGGCAGCGTGTGGACGCGCGATCCGGTGCGCGGCGAAGCTTTCGCACAACGCATGGAATGCGGCGCCGCGTTCGTCAACGCGATCGTCAAGAGCGATGCGCGGCTGCCGTTCGGCGGCAGCAAGCAGTCTGGGTTTGGCCGGGAACTGGCCGACCACGGCATCCATGAGTTCATGAACATCAAGACCGTTTACGTAGCTTGATGCCGAATGGCAATGCCGGCCGCTGGCCGGCATTGCCCTGGTTGCCGGCCAGCGGCCGGCACTACCACCAGCGGGTCACAACCACTTTGCGCGCTTGAACAACCGGTACAGGCCCACGCAGACGCCGCCCACACCAACGATCATCAGTGGGTAGGCCCACGGTTGGCTCAGCTCCGGCATGTGGCTGAAGTTCATCCCGTACCAGCTGGTGATCAGCGTCGGTGCCGCCAGCAGCGCGGCCCACGCACCGAGGCGCTTGACCGTCTCGCCCTGCGCCAGCGTCACCAGCGACAGGTTCACGCTGAGCGCGGTGCCCAGCATCTCGCGCAGGGTGTCGATCACATCGCTGATGCGTACCGCGTGGTCGTGCACGTCACGGATGTAGAGCTTCACTTCGTCCGGAACCAGCTCGCCCTGGTAACGGCGCAGCTGGGCCAGCACATCCTGCAGCGGCGCCACCGCCATCCGCATCTTGTTCAGTTCGCGCTTGAGCTCGTACAGGCGTACCACGGTGCTGCGCTTGTAGTTCTCGGCGAAGATGTCCTTTTCCAGCAGGTCCAGGGTGTCGCGGAAGCGGTGCACGATCGGCAGGTAATTGTCGACCACGAAGTCGGTCACCGCGTACAGGCAGTACGACGGGCCCATCTTCAGCAGCTGCGGCTCACGCTCGACCCGAGCACGTACCGGCGCGTAGGAAAGCGAGGCGCCGTGGCGCACCGTTACCAGGAAGCGCGGGCCGAGGAAGGCATGGGTTTCGCCATACTGGATGCGCTCGTCGACCATCTGCGCGGTGGTCACCACCACGAACATTGAATTGCCGTAGGTCTCGACCTTGGGCCGCTGGTGGGCGTTGCGCGCATCCTCGATGGCCAGGTCGTGCAGGCAGAACTCCTCCTGCAGTTTCAGCAGCACATCGTCGTTGGGGTCGTACAGGCCAACCCAGACAAAGCCATTGCCACTGGCAATGACATCGCTGATGGCGTCCAGGGTGATGTCGTGGCGTTTGCCCTCGTCATCGTAGTGGACGCAGTTGATGACGCAGGCGGGGTTGGCTGAAGCCTGGGCGGAAGCGGAGGCGGGCAATGACATGCCCGCCATCGTGCGTCAGCGCCGTGTTTCGGACAAGTGAGGATGGCGCCCCAGTACCCACGCCAGCGCGACGTGGACGGGCAGCAGCAGCACGATCCACTGCACGTTGTACTGCGCCTGCAGGCTCAGCCAGTGCAGCACCAGCGCCGCCACGGCCTGCACTGCCAGCAGCCACAGCACGACCCTGAACATGCGGCCCGGCACGCGCCGGCGCAGCAGGCTGATTGCTCCGGGCAGCAGCAGCACGGCCACCGGCGAAAGCAGCAGCAGGTTGCGGTTGGCCCAGGCGGCGTAGTGGATGCTGAAGCCCCACAGGAACACCAGCAGGCTGCCGGCGATGGCGCACAGCAGCCAGAACGGCAGGGCCAGCCCGGCCAGCAGGCGCGGGCGGTTGCGCAGCACCAGCACGCCGCCGGCCACGGCCAGACCAAGCAGCAGCCACGGCCACCAGCGACGCGCGAATTCCTTCGGCTCCGGATCGATGCGGTGTGGCAGCAGTTCCTGTTCGGACTGCACCAGCGGCCGGCCATCACTGTTGCGTGCCTGGCGCAGCGCATCGGCCAGGCGCATCGGCACGAACGCTTCCTGCCAGCGCGACAGCGGCTGGTCGGCAAACGGCCCCAGGCCGACATCGAAGCCCAGCCACATCCACGGGGCGGGCGAGGCCAAGCGCACCGACTCGCTGCGGTAGGTGTTGCCGCGCGAACGCCCCGACAACTGCGACTGCAGGCCACCGCCCAGCGCCTTGTCCACCGTGTCGCGTACCATCGTGGCGCAGTTGGCGGTGTAGTAGTCGTAGTGGTAGCGCGCGTTTTCAGGCTTGGCCCGCTCGGCCAGGTCAGCGGCCAGGGCACGCGCCTGGTCGGGGCGCAGGTCCAGCCACTGCACGCTGGCACCGCGGCCGGTCTCGTCGTAGTACGACAGGTCCTGCTGCAGCGGTAGCGCCACCAGGTAATACATCATGTCGCCGCGCACGAAGCGGCTGATGAAATCGTCCTCGGACGGATCGAAGTAGCCGAAGTTGTATGAGGTCGCTTGGCCGCTGAGCGGATCGATCACCACGATGGCATCATGCCCGAAGCGTTCGAAGAACACGGTGCCCGGCTGCATGGTCACCACGCCGATACGCGGGACCGGGGCCTCGGCGCTGGCGGTGGCAGGTGCGGGCACGGCTGCCGCCGGCTGCGCGAAGGCGGCCAGTGGCAGGGCCATGGTCATGGCCAGCACACACAGTGCCAGCCACGCCGTCAGGATCAGAACGCGGCGCTTCAAGCGTCGTCCTGCGCGTCCGGCGGCAGCACGGTCACGTGGAAGGCCTGCACCCGGCGCGCATCGGCGCGGGCCACGCGGAACATGAAGCGGTCCAGCGCCAGCTCATCGCCGACTTCCGGCAGATGGCCCACGGCCTCGGTGACCAGGCCACCGATGGTGTCGTAGTCCTCGTCGGAGAACGTCGCGCCGAAGCGCTCGTTGAAGTCGCCGATCGGGGTCAGCGCGTCGACCACGTACTGGCCGTCGGACTGGATGGCGATCTGCGCGGACGGATCCTCGGCCTCGTCGTGCTCGTCGTCGATCTCGCCGACGATCTGCTCCAGCACGTCCTCGATGGTGACCAGGCCGGCGACACCGCCGTACTCGTCGACCACGATGGCCATGTGGTTGCGCGACAGGCGGAACTCCTTCAGCAGCACGTTCAGCTTCTTCGCCTCCGGGATCAGCACCGCCGGGCGCAGCAGCTCGCGCACGTTGGCCGGGCCGTTGTCGGCGACCACGCCGCGCAGCAGGTCCTTGGCCAGCAGGATGCCAAGGATGTCGTCCTTGTTCTCGCCGTGCACCGGGAAGCGCGAATGGCCCGATTCGACCACCTGCTTCATCAGTTCCAGGAAGGGCGCTTCGACCGGCAGCGAGACCATCTGCGAGCGAGAGATCATCACGTCGCCCACGGTCAGCTCGGCCACCGAAATGGCGCCTTCCATCATCTTCAGGGTATCGGCGGCGATCAGACCCTCTTCCTGCGCGGTGTGCAGGACAGCGACCAGCTCGTCGCGGGTGTGGGGTTCGCCGGAGAAGGCCGAGGTCAGGCGTTCAAGCCAACCGCGCTTCTTTTCACTGTGCTCCGCAGGGGAGCTACTACTGTCGTCTTCTGACATCTCTGGAAAAAAGGCACCCGGCAGGCCGGGCGTTGGCCCAAGTCTAGCAGGATGTGGCGGCCTGTCAGTGACCGTCGCTGCCCGGTCCGGTGATCGGCGGCGGGGCCAGTTCAGGCCGGGCAGGGGCTTCTTCTTCAGGCAGGTCCAGGCTGTAGGTACAGCCGGCCAGCGTTTTCCCCGGATGGGAGGCCACGGTGGAGACGCTGAGGATGATCGACTCGATCTGGGCCTCGCCGCTCTGCGGGTCGGTCACGTCGCGGCTGACCAGCTCGCGGCCGGCCATGAACTTGCCGTTCTGGTCGTAGCCGGTCTCCAGCGCCAGCCGCTTGGCCAGAGGCCGAGGGTCGGCCTGGTCGAGGACGGCCATGATGCTGGCGCCGGCCACCGCTACCCGCTCGGTCTGTTGGCCGAAGACGGTGATCGGGCTGGCCAGCCGGTACTCGCTCATGAACTGGTTGCCCTGCGGCAGCGGCTGCAGGCCCCGGGCCACGGCCTTCAGCGGATCGGCCAGCAGCGGCGCCAGCGCTGTCTGCTCGGCCACGCCCTGGCGGCATTCGATCAGCGCCGGCAGATCCAAGGCAGCGGCCGGGGCGGACGCGACGAGCAGCAGGGGCAGGGCAATACGCAGCAGCACAAAGAAATTCCCGTTGTAGAGCCGAGCCCATGCTCGGCTGCATTTCGGTCAGGTTTGCGGGGGGCGATGCGTTGGAGCCGAGCGTAGGCGCGGCTGTATAGGCCTTAGCGCTCGCCCGCGTACGGGTCGTCAATGCCCAGCTCGGCCAGGATCTCGCGCTCCAGCTGTTCCATCGCCTCGGCCTCCTTGTCGTCCTCGTGGTCCCAGCCAAGCAGGTGCAGCACGCCGTGCACGGTCAGGTGCGCGTAGTGGGCATTGAGCGCCTTGCCCTGTTCGTCGGCTTCACGCGCCACCACCGGTGCGCAGATCACCAGGTCACCCAGCAGCGGGAACTTGACGCCCTTGGGCAGACCTTCGGGCACTTCGGCCGGGAAGCTGAGCACGTTGGTGGCGTAGTCCTTGCCACGGTAATGGCGGTTCAGCGACTGGCCTTCCTTGGCATCGACCACGCGGATGGCCAGGTCGGCCTCGCGGATGCGGCCCTTCAACGCAGCGGCCACCCACTTGCGGAAGCTCACTGCCGCCGGCAGCCCGGTACGCGGCAGGGCATAACTGACGGCGACGTCCAGTCGCACGGGACCACGGGTCATGGCGTCGCTCCAGGCTGGATCTGATGCAGGTCGCGGCGGTCGTAGGCGCTGACGATGCGCGCCACCAGCGGATGCCGGACCACGTCGCGGGATTCGAAGAAGGTGAAGCTGACGCCCTCGACCTCGCGCAGCACATCGATGGCGTCGCGCAGGCCGGACTTCACGTGCTTGGGCAGGTCGGTCTGGGTCAGGTCACCGGTGACCACCGCGGTGGAGCCGTAGCCCAGGCGGGTCAGGAACATCTTCATCTGCTCGATGGTGGTGTTCTGCGCCTCGTCCAGGATCACGAACGCATCGTTGAGCGTGCGGCCGCGCATGTAGGCCAGCGGCGCGATCTCGATGACGTTCTTCTCCAGCAGCTTGACCACCTTTTCCACGCCCATCATCTCGTACAGGGCGTCGTACAGCGGTCGCAGATAGGGGTCGACCTTCTGGCTCAGGTCGCCGGGCAGGAAGCCCAGCTTCTCGCCGGCTTCCACCGCCGGGCGCACCAGGATCAGGCGCTGCACCCGTGACTCGTTCAGTGCTTCGACCGCGCTGGCCACGGCCAGGAAGGTCTTGCCGGTTCCCGCCGGGCCGATGCCGAAGTTGATGTCATGCGTGGCGATCTGGTGCAGGTAGCGGCCCTGGTTGGCGCCGCGGCCGCGTACCGTGCCACGCTTGACCTTGATCGCCACGTCCTGCGCTTCGTAGGAGCGCTCGGCGATCTGCTCGACGTTGGCCTGCGCCAGGCGCAGGTGGATGGCGTGGTTGTCGAAGGTGGTTTCGCCGGCTTCGGCGTACAGCGCTTCAACCAGCTTCTGCGCCTCCACGATGGCTTCGTTGGGCCCGCTGATGCGGAACACGAAGCCACGATTGGCGATCTCCACGCCGAGCTTCAGCTCGATCTGGCGCAGGTGCCCATCGAAGGGGCCGCACAGGTTGGCCAGTCGCTCGTTGTCTTCCGGCGACAGGGTGAAGTCTCGATGATCGATGCTTTTCATTGCTTGGGGTGGGGCGGGGTCGCCGTCCACCGCGATGGACTCGGGGTGACAAGGTTACGCGCGTACCGGGCATGCGGCCAGCGGCGGGCCGATACGCGGTTTTCCACACCCGGTGTGGACGGGGGGCGCGAAAAGCTGTGGATAGGCCTTCGCAGTGCTTGTGCCACAAGGCGGATGAGGTGGTGGTGAAAAAACCGTCACGGTCGGCCGGCGCCTGTGACGGCAGCGCATCTTCCGCTGCCAGGCACCCAGTACGGCTGCCCCCGTCCGGTTCTCCACACCGGCTGTGGAATGATGCTGAATCAAGCTGTGGATAGGTGGCGAGGAACCTTGCAGCAAAAGGCCTGTCCGCGCGTGGCGAAAAAACCGTCAGGGCTGATCGGAATCATTGAGGGTGCACGGGGCAGGTGGCACCGTGTCGCCGTCGCAGGAGGGAATGGCATGGGCATCGGCAACGGGATGCGTGGACTCGGGCTGGCGGGCATCGGCCTGCTGGCGGGCTGTGGGCAGTCAACGCCAACGGCGCTGGGCACGCTGGAGTGGGACCGGATCACGGTGCCGGCGCCGGCGGCCGAGGTGATCGCCACGGTGGAGGTGCGCGAGGGCCAGCGGGTCAAGGCCGGGGCCGTGCTGATGCAGCTCGATCCCGCCCGCGGCGACGCGCAGTTCGCGGCGGCGCAGGCCGACACGGCGCGCGCGCAGGCCCAGCTGGAAGAGCTGAAGCTCGGCCCGCGCCAGGAACAGATCGCACAGGCCCAGGCACAACTGGCCGCGTTGCGCGCGCAGTCTGCTGAAGCCACTGCCTACTATCGTCGGGTGCAGCCATTGGCACGCCAGCGCCTGATCGCCGCCGCCGAGCTGGACCGTGCACGGGCGGCCGCCGGCCATGCCGCGGCCAGCGTGCGTGCCGCCGAGCAGGCCTGGCTGGAACGGGTGCACGGCAGTCGCGCGCAGGACATCGCCCAGGGCCAGGCGGCCGCCGACGCCGCACAGGCGCAGCAGGTGGTGCAGGGCGTCAACCTGCAGAAGCTGCAGCTGCGCGCACCGCGCGATGGCGTGATCGATGCCTTGCCCTACCGGCAGGGTGACCAGGCACCGATCGGGGCGCCGCTGGCGGTGATGCTGGTCGGCGAGCGCCCCTATGCGCGCGTCTACCTGCCGCAGCCGCTGCGCCTGCAGGTCAAGGTCGGTCAGCCAGCGCAGATACAGCTGGAGGGAGGGGGCACCGTACTGAAGGGCCATGTGCGCGCGATCCGCAGCGAGCCTTCTTTCACCCCGTACTACGCACTCACCGGCGATGACGTCGAGCGCCTGAGCTACCTCGCCGAGGTCGACGTGGATGCAGCCAGCGACATGCAGAAGCTTCCGGCCGGACTGCCGGTGCAGGTGCGCTTCTGAACACCGGTGCGGACATCGCGGTGCATGCGCAGGGCCTGACCCGCCGCTTCGGTGAACTGCTGGCCGTGGACAAGGTCGACCTGACCGTCCCGCGCGGGCAGGTGTACGGCTTCCTGGGCCCGAACGGGTCAGGCAAGTCGACCACCATCCGCATGCTGTGCGGCCTGCTCGAACCCAGTGCGGGGCAGATCGAGGTGCTGGGCCTGGCGGTTCCCGAGCAGGCCGAAGCACTGCGCCGGCGCATCGGCTACATGACCCAGCGCTTCTCGCTGTACGAAGACCTGTCGGTACGCGAGAACCTGGAATTCCTCGCCGCCATCCAGGACCTGCCGCGCAACCAGGCCCGGCAACGGGTCGATGCGCTGCTGCAGCAGTACCGGTTGCAGGACCGGCAGCCGCAGCTGGCCGGTACGCTCAGCGGCGGGCAGAAGCAGCGCCTGGCCCTGGCCGGCGCCGTGGTGCATTCGCCCGAACTGCTGTTCCTGGACGAGCCGACCAGCGCGGTCGATCCCGAGTCGCGCCGCGATTTCTGGGAGGCCCTGTTTGAACTGGCCGACGCGGGAACCACGGTGCTGGTGTCGACCCATTACATGGACGAAGCCGAGCGCTGCCATCGCCTGACGATCCTTGATCGCGGCGCACTGGTGGCCGACGGCACGCCGGCCGAGCTTTGCTCTCGGCTGCAAGGACGAACGCTGCAGGTCACGTCATCGCAGCCACGCCAGGCCAGCCGCGTGCTGGCCGAGCTACCCGGCGTGCTGAGCGTGGCGCAGATCGGCACCCATCTGCGCGTGCTGTGCAACGAAGGCGCAGCGGATGTCGCGGCGCTGCGGCGCGCGCTGGCCAGCGCCGACCTGCAAGCGCATATCGAAATCGTGGCGCCGAACCTGGAGGACGTGTTCGTGGCCGCCACCCGTGGCCGTGGCAGGGAGCCAGCGGCATGAACCTGCGCAGGCTGTGGGCGATCATGCTCAAGGAGCTGCGGCAGCTGCGCCGCGACCGCATCACGCTGGCGATGATCGTCGGCATTCCGGTGATGCAGCTGCTGCTGTTCGGGTATGCGATCAACCTCAACCTGCGCCACCTCGATGCGGGTATCGCCGACCAGGCCAACAGCGCCGCCTCACGCGCGCTGGTGCAGGACATGGTCGCCACCGGCGTGATCACGCCACGCAGCGAGGCCTACACGCCGGACCAGCTGATGCAGGCGCTGCGCCGCGGCGAGATCAGCGTCGGCATCGTGGTGCCGGCGGACTTCGAGCGTCGCCGCTTCGATGGACGCGAAGCGGTACAGGTGCTGGTCGATGGCAGCGACACCGTGGTGCAGAGTGCGGCGATCCAGCTGGCGCAGGTGCCACTGGATACGCGCCCGACCAGCAATACGCGGCCGCTGCGCGAAGGCAGCATTGCCGGTGGCCAGGTCAGCGTGACCAGTTTCTACAACCCGCAACGGCGCTCGGCGGTGAACATCGTGCCCGGCCTGATCGGGGTGATCCTGACCATGACCCTGGTGATGTTCACGGCGGTGGCGGTGGTGCGCGAACGCGAGCGCGGCAACATGGAACTGCTGATCGCCACGCCGGTATCACGCAGCGAACTGATGGTCGGCAAGGTGCTGCCCTATGCAGCGATCGGTATGCTGCAGACCACGCTGGTGCTGGTGCTGGGCACCTGGCTGTTCCAGGTGCCGATCCGCGGCAGCCTGCTCGACATCTACCTGGCCGCAGTGCTGCTGGTGCTGGCCAACCTGGCGCTGGGCCTGCTGATCTCCACGCGCGCGCGTTCGCAGTTCCAGGCGATGCAGATGACGCTGTTCCTGTTCCTGCCGTCGATCCTGTTGTCGGGTTTCATGTTCCCGTTCGCCGGCATGCCGCGGCCGGTGCAGTGGCTGGCCGAAGTGCTGCCGCTGACCCACTTCCTGCGTCTGGTGCGCGGCATCATGCTGCGCGGCGCCTCGCTATGGGAGCTGTGGCACGACGCACTGGCGCTGCTGGCCTTCATCGTGGTGATGATGACCCTGGCGATCCTGCGTTTCCGCAAGCGCCTGGATTGAGGCCTGTCATTCGGTAGTGCCGGCCGCTGGCCGGCATCATTTCCGGTGGGTGCCGACCGTTGGTCGGCACACCCTAGCCTTATTCCGCCACCACGCGCCCACGCAGCGAGTTGGTAAGCGCTTCGGTGATCAGCACATCCACGAACTGGCCGATCAACCGCGCAGGCGCCGGGAAATTCACCGACCGCATGTTCTCGGTCTTGCCGGTCAGTTCGTTCGGGTTCTTGCGCGACGGCCCTTCCACCAGCACGGTCTGCACGGTACCGACCATCTTCTGCGAGATGCTGGCGGCGTGCGCATTGATGCGCTCCTGCAGGCGCGACAGGCGAGCGTGCTTCTCGGCATCGCTGATCGTGTCCTCCAGATCGGCCGCCGGTGTACCCGGTCGACGCGAATAGATGAAGGAGAAACTGTGGTCGAAGCCGATGTCCTCGATCAGCTTCATGGTCTTCTCGAAGTCGGCATCGGTCTCGCCGGGGAAGCCGACGATGAAGTCCGAGCTGATGGAAATGTCCGGGCGCACCGCGCGCAGCTTGCGGATCTTCGACTTGAATTCCAGCGCGGTGTAGCCGCGCTTCATCGCCGACAGCACGCGGTCGCTGCCGGCCTGCACCGGCAGGTGCAGGAAGTTGGCCAGCTGCGGAACGTCGCGGAACGCGTCGATCAGCGAATCGCTGAACTCGAGCGGGTGCGAGGTGGTGAAGCGGATGCGGCCGACCCCATCGATCTCGGCGATGGTGCGGATCAGCAGGCCGAGGTCGGCAAACTCACCGTCTCCATATGGGCCGCGATAGGCGTTGACGTTCTGGCCGAGCAGGTTGATCTCGCGCACGCCCTGCGCGGCGAGCTGCGCCACTTCCACCACCACGTCCTCGAACGGGCGGCTGACTTCGGTGCCGCGGGTGTAGGGCACCACGCAGAACGAGCAGTACTTGGAACAGCCTTCCATGATCGACACGAACGCCGAGGCACCTTCGGCGCGTGGCTCGGGCAGGCGGTCGAACTTCTCGATCTCGGGGAAGCTGATGTCCACCTGCGGGCGCTTCTGCTCGCGCCGCGCGCGGATCAGTTCCGGCAGGCGATGCAGGGTCTGCGGGCCGAACACAAGGTCCACGAACGGGGCGCGCTTGATGATCGCTTCGCCTTCCTGCGAGGCAACGCAGCCGCCCACGCCGATGATGACCTCGCGGCCCTTGTTCTTCAGGCCCTTCCACACGCCGAGTTGGCTGAACACCTTCTCCTGCGCCTTCTCGCGGATGGAGCAGGTGTTGACCAGGATGACGTCGGCGTCGTCCGGGCTGTCGGTCAGTTCCAGGCCATCGCTGGCGGCAAGCACGTCAGCCATCTTGGCCGAGTCGTACTCGTTCATCTGGCAACCGTGGGTCTTGATGTACAGCTTGCCCTTGACCTGGTCGGGCTTGCGCGGACCAGCGGGCAGGGCAACGAGCGGGGTACCGCCCGGGGTGGCGGGCGGAAAGACGTCTGGCGTCCCGGTCATGGCGCTTAATCCATTCGGGTGGCGGGAAAGCGGGCAATTCTACCCGCATCCCGCGCCAGCCGCCGCGCCCTTGTAGAGCCGAGCCCACGCTCGGCTGCTCTTCCCGCTTCCCATGGGGCAGCCTGGCATGGCCTGGCTCTACTGAAGCCAGCCGAGCGTGGGCTCGGCTCTACAAGGAAAGCCAGCCGGCGCTGCTTATGCCGCCGCCAGCTCCGCATCGATCTGCCGCGAACGGTCGAAGGCGGTCATCGCGCTCATCCGTGCGATGTAATCAGCCGTGGCCGGCGCAGGCTGCACCAGACCGAAGGCCGTGGTCCAGGCCAGCGCATTGCCCCACAGCACGTCGGCGGCACTCATCGTCTCGCCGAGCAGGTAGCGACCCTGTGCCAGCTGGGCCTCGACCACCTGCAGCACGGTCTCGGCGTCGTTGTACGGCGACATCATGCGCGGCGGCGGCTCGCGGTGCATCGCCTTGTCGATCATCGCCGGCTCGAAACAGGCACCGTAGAAGGCCATCCAGCGCAGGTAGGGCCCGCGCAGGGCATCGCCGATCGGCGGCGCCAGCCCGGCTTCCGGATACAGGTCGGCCAGGTACAGATAAATGGCCACCTGTTCGGTCACCAGCGCGCCGTTGTGGACGATGGCCGGCACCTTGCCCATCGGGTTGATGGCCAGATAGGCCGGGGCCAGGTTGGCGCCGGCCTTCAGGTCCAGCACCTGCATGCGGTAGTCGGCACCCAGCGCTTCGAGCAGGGCCACGGCGCCGCTCGAGCGGGATCGGGCGGCGTGGTAAAGGGTGATCTGGCGTGAGGTCATGGCATTGCTCCTTGCGGTGGGTGGTGAACTGGAAGCCATCCTGGGGCACCATTGCGGACGACTTCTGTCCTCGATTCTTCATGCGCCATACCGCCCATCGACTGCTGCGCCTGATCGCCCTGCTGCAGGCCCGCCGCCAGTGGTCCGGGGCTGAGCTGGCCGAGCGCATGGGCGTGGACCGGCGCAGCATCCGGCGTGATATCGAGCGGCTGCGCGAACTGGGCTATCCGGTCCGGGCCTCGTCGGGGGTCGGTGGCGGCTATCAGCTGGGGGCCGGGGCACCGGTACTGCCGATGCTGCTGGACGAGGAAGAGGCGACCACCCTGGCGATCGCGCTGCGGGCCGCGTCCGCGACCGTCGCTGGCATCGACGACACCGCCCGGGGCCTGTTGTCCAAGCTCGACCCGCTGGTGCCGACCCGTCGCCGCCAGCAGGCCGGCGAGGTGCATGCGGCGACGGCCACCCTGTCCGACCTTCCCTCCACCGACGCACGCCTGCTGGGACGGCTGGCCCAGCATTGCCGGCAGGCGTCACGGCTGGCCTTCGAGTACCGCAGTGCGCAGGAGGCGGTGACCCAGCGCGAGGTCGAGGCGCAGCACCTGGTCAACTATGGGCGGCGCTGGTACCTGCTGGCCTGGGATCTGGGCCGGCAGGACTGGCGCACCCTGCGCGTGGACCGGATGGGCGCGGTGCGCGAATGCGCCGGGCCGGGCATGCATCGACGCACGCCCGCGCCCCCGGACGTGATGGTGCGGCAGGCGGTCAGCCAGGCGCCCTTCGCGCTGCAGGCCATCGTCCGCCTGGCCGGCAGCCGCACCGAGCTGGAAGGGCGCATCCCGCCGTGGTGTGGCGTGCTGGAGGCTGATGGCGCCGACCATTGCCTGTTGCGCATGGGCGCCGAGAGCGGCGGCATGATGCTGGCGCAGATCCTCAGCCTGGACCGCGTGCCGGTGGCGTTGTGGACCACACCGCCGGGCCTGCGCGATGAGCTGGCACAGCGTTTGGCCGGATTGGGCCAGGTGCTGGCTGTGCCGCCGGTCACAGGCTGAGCCGCGTCGCTTGGCAAGCCCCGGCGAAGCTGGGACACTCGCGGCATGAAGGGGATACTGGGGACAACGGCGATCATCATCGCTGCGCTGACCGCTGCGCCGGCCAGCGCCGGCACCCTGTACAAGTGCCAGGGCGCCGACGGGGTCACCAGCTACGTGAGCAAGCGAGTGGCCGGCGCGCGCTGCAGCAGCATCAGCTACAGCCGCGATACCCGCCCGGCACCGCGCCCCGTGGTGGCCGCACCGAAGCCTGCGCCGACCTCGGTGGCCAGCATCGAACGCAATCCGGTCGCTGTGGTGGCCAGCGCTGCTGCGCCCGCTGCGGTCGCGCCGACGCCTGCTGCACCCGCGCCTGCCGCGGCACCGACGGCCTCGCGGGCCGGGCGGATGGTCAGCGGCCAGGTCTATTCCTTCATGAAGGATGGGGTGCGCCACTACACCAGTGCGCGGCCGACCCAGGTGGCCAACCTCGGTCCGGTGCGCACCATCCGCTACAGTTTCATGGAGCGCTGCTACGCGTGCGGCGTCAACCCGCGCGTGGACTTCGGTTCGGTGCGCCTGAACACCACCGCGTTCCAGGCCGAGATCACCTCGGCGGCACGCGAGTTCGGCGTCGAGGAGGCCGTGGTGCGTGCCATCATCCACGCCGAATCGGCCTACAACCCGACCGCGCTCAGCCGCGCCGGCGCGCAGGGGCTGATGCAGCTGATGCCGCCGACAGCCGCGCGCTTCGGGGTCAGCGATTCCTATGATGCGGGGCAGAACATCCGTGGTGGCGTGCAGTATCTTGCGTGGTTGCTGAAGCGCTTCAATGGCGACCTGACCCTGGCCGCGGCCGGCTACAACGCCGGCGAAGGCGCGGTCGACCGCCACGGTGGCGTGCCGCCCTACAGCGAGACCCAGTACTACGTGCGCCGGGTTGGGCAGCTGGCCGAGCGTTACCGCACCGCCCTGAGTCACCAGTAGGTGCCGACCGTTGGTCGGCACTCCTTTGAAAGGTAGTGCCGGCCGCTGGCCGGCAACCCCGTAATCAATGTTGTTGCAATGCGTTGTGTGGCGCGCGACGGTTCCGCTACACTCGCCCATGATTCAATGCGGCTCTGGCCCCCACCGGATCCGCTGGCAGCCTTAAAGCTACCTAATCAATATCGGAGTGCCGGATGGCCAACGATGGGGTACACGATCCAGTCAACACCGGACGTCGGCGTTTTCTTTCTGCCACCACTGCTGTGGTTGGCGCCGTCGGCGTCGGATTCACCGCCGTTCCTTTCATCAAATCCTGGAATCCCAGTGCCCGTGCCAAGCTTGCCGGTGCACCGGTCGTGGCCGACATCAGCGCCCTGCAGGAAGGCCAACGCCTGATCGTGGAGTGGCGTGGCCAGCCGATCTGGATCGTCAAGCGGTCCAAGGCGATCCTGGATGCACTGCACGGGCTGGATGGCCGCCTCAAGGACCCCGAGTCCGGCGAGAAGGACCAGCAGCCGGACTACGTGCTGAAGCAGAACCCCGAGCTGCGCTCGATCAAGCCGGACATCTCCGTGCTGGTCGGCCTGTGCACGCACCTGGGCTGCTCGCCGGAAATGGTCGCCGAGATCCGGCCCGAGCCCTATGACCCGCAGTGGAAGGGCGGTTACTTCTGCCCGTGCCACAAGTCGCGCTTCGACATGTCCGGCCGCGTCTTCAAGGATGTGCCGGCGCCGATCAACCTGAAGGTGCCCGCGCACCACTACCAGGACGACAACACCATCATCATCGGTGTCGATCCGCAGGGGGCTGCCTGATGGCCAATATCCTCAGCCGTACCGCCAGCGGCGTCGCCGACTGGGTCAATGCCCGCGCGCCGGGCCTGATGCCGGTCTATCGCAAGCACGTCAGCGAGTACTACGCGCCGAAGAACTTCAACATCTGGTACTACTTCGGCTCGCTGGCACTGCTGGTGCTGGTCAACCAGATCGTCACCGGCATCTTCCTGACGATGCACTACAAGACCAGCGCCGCGGAGGCGTTCGGCTCCATCGAATACATCATGCGTGATGTGGAGTGGGGCTGGCTGATCCGCTACATGCACTCCACCGGCGCCTCGCTGTTCTTCATCGTGGTCTACCTGCACATGTTCCGCGGCCTGCTGTACGGCAGCTACCAGAAGCCGCGCGAGCTGGTGTGGATCCTGGGCATGCTGATCTACCTGGTGCTGATGGCCGAAGCCTTCATGGGCTATGTGCTGCCGTGGGGCCAGATGTCGTTCTGGGGCGCCAAGGTGATCATCTCGCTGTTCGGCGCGATACCGGTGATCGGCAACGGCCTGACCGAATGGATCATGGGCGATTACCTGCCCAGTGACGCCACGCTCAACCGCTTCTTCGCATTGCACGTCATCGCACTGCCGCTGGTGCTGCTGTTGCTGGTGGTGCTGCATCTGGGCGCGCTGCACGAAGTGGGGTCGAACAACCCCGATGGCGTGGAGATCAAGAAAGGACCGAAGGGCAACCGCTGGTCGCCGAATGCGCCGGCCGACGGTATTCCGTTCCACCCGTACTACACGCTCAAGGATGGTGTCGGCGCCGGCTTCCTGCTGATCATCGCCGCCTTCATCATCTTCTTCGCACCGGGCTTCGGCGGCCTGTTCCTGGAACACGACAACTTCACCGAGGCCAACCGCCTGGTGACCCCCGAACACATCAAGCCGGTCTGGTACTACACGCCGTACTACGCGATGTTGCGCGTGGTACCGAACAAGCTCGGTGGCGTGCTGGTCATGTTCTCGGCCATTGCGATCCTGTTCCTGGTGCCGTGGCTGGACAAGGCCAGGGTAAAGTCGGTGCGCTACCGCGGCTGGATCTCGAAGGTGATGCTGGGCGTGCTGGCGGTGTGCTTCGTGTGGCTGGGCGTGATCGGCTCCGGCCCGGGCACCGACGTGCATGAAACCTACATCGGGCGGGTGCTGACCTTCCTGTACTTCGCGTTCTTCATCACCATGCCGCTATGGACAAGGTTGGACAAGACCAAGCCGGTACCGGAGAGGGTGACCACGCATGACTGAGCGCTGGATGGTCCGGCTGGCCCTGACGGCCACCCTGATGCTGGGCAGTTTCCTGGCCTCCGCCGCCGAGGGCGGCACCACGCTGCTGCAGGCCGGCAACGACCTCGGTGACCGCGCCTCGCTGCAGCGGGGTGCGCAGCTGTACATGAACTACTGCTCCGGCTGCCATGCGCTGAAGTACCTGCGCTACTCGCGGATGGCGCAGGACCTGGGCCTGACCGAAGAAGAGGTGATGAACAACCTCAACTTCACCGGCTCGGCGATCGGCGACCCGATCCCGGTGGCGATGCCCAAGGAAAACGCGGAGAAGTGGTTCGGCAAGATGCCGCCCGATCTCAGCCTGATCTCGCGCGTGCGGGGCAGTGACTGGGTTTACACCTATCTCAAGTCGTTCTATCTGGACAGCAGCCGCCCGCTGGGCTGGAACAACGCGCTGTTCGCCAACGCCTCCATGCCCAACCCGCTGTGGGAGATGCAGGGGCTGCAGCATGCGGTGCACGGCAAGGCGGAAGCGCCCGGCATGGACCCGCCGGTGACCGGCCTGAAGATTGAAACGCCGGGATCGGTCGATGCCGGGCAGTACGACCAGGCCGTGCGGGACATCACCAACTTCCTCGAATACGCCGGCGAACCGGCCGCACTCAAGCGCCAGCAGCTGGGCGTGTGGGTGATCCTGTTCCTGGCCCTGCTGACCTTCCTTCTGTATCTGCTGAAGAAGGAATACTGGAAGGACGTTCACTGATTCTGGCGCCGGCCATCGCGTGGGCCTATTGGCTTTTGTGATGGTCGGTTGCACACTCGGGGAGGAGTCGACCGCTGGCACGGTGCCGGCGGCGCCGATGCGGCAGGCGGTCTCCTGTCGTGGGAGAGCCTTTGATGGCGGCGAGCGTACGCATGCGCAATACACTGACGCTGTTTTCCTCGAACGACGACGTACTGTGCCACCGTGTACGCCTGGTCCTGGCGGCCAAGGGCGTCACCTTCGACTTCGTTCCGGTCGATCCGCAGAACCCGCCTGAAGACCTGATCGACCTCAATCCGTACCACTCGGTGCCGACCCTGGTCGAACGCGAGCTGGTGCTGTACGCCGCATCGGTGGTCAGCGAATACCTGGATGAGCGCTACCCGCATCCGCCACTGATGCCGGTCGACCCGCTGTCGCGTGCGCGCATCCGCCTGGCCATGCTGCGCATCGAGCACGACTGGGTGCCGCAGGTGCAGGCCATCCAGCTGGGCAACAAGACCCAGGCCGAGGCCGGGCGCAAGCGCCTGAAGGAACTGCTGACCGCCTCGCTGCCGCTGTTCAAGGCCAGCAAATTCTTCCTCAATCCGGAAATGAGCCTGGCCGACTGCGCGATGGCGCCGATCATCTGGCGCCTGCAGTCGCTGGATGTGCCGCTGCCGAAGGATGGCAAGGCGATCGAGGACTACGGCAACCGCATCTTCCGCCATCCGGGATTTGTCCGCAGCCTGACCGAGCAGGAAAAGAAACTGCGCGATCTGCCGGTCTGATCCGGCCCCGCGTTACCCGTCTGCAGGCCGACCGGCGTGCAGACGATCCGCCCCGGCGGGGCGCCGGGCGCGTACACTTCACGCATGACCGAAGACTTCTTCCACATGACCAGCCACCGCCCGTACCTGCTGCGGGCGCTGGTGGAATGGATCAACGACAACCAGCTGACCCCGCACATCCTGGTCGACGCCGGCGTCCCCGGCGTGCAGGTCCCGCCTTCGGCGGTCAAGGATGGCCGGGTCGTGCTCAACATCGCCGAACGTGCTGTCGTGCGGCTGATGATCGACAACGAAATGGTGAGCTTCTCGGCCCGCTTCTCCGGAACCAGCTACCCGGTGCAGGTGCCGATCAGCGCCGTGCTGGCGGTCTACGCCCGCGAGACCGGGCAGGGCATGGCATTGCCGGATGACATTCCGGGCAACGAAACCGCACCGACCAGCGATGAGCTGCTGCACGAGGAAGGCACGCCGCCGGACGACACGCCGCCGGCCAGTCCGCCACCGAAGGGCCGCCCGAACCTGCGCGTGGTCAAGTAACCATTCCGACGCCGCCCGATGGGCGGCGTTTTTCTTTGCCCGTTTGGCGGTGGGTGCCGACCGTTGGCCGGCACATCTTCAAACCCTAGGCATCCTCGGCATCCTCCGCATCCGGCCGGATCTGGCTGATCCGCGCGGCACCGGGGCCGGTGAACGAAATCAGCTGGTCGCCACGCAGCACCATGCGGCCCACGTGGCGATCGATGCCATCGTAGGAATACTCGAACTTGAAGGTGCGCTCGAAACCGAGCCGGCCATCCTCGCCACGCGACAGTCGCAGGCCGGTGGCGTGCACCGCCTGGTCCAGCCACTGCACGTCGGCGGCGCGGCAGGCATTGCGTCCCAGCTCGACCGCGCGCTCGGCGGCCGAGCGTGCGGCGTTCCAGAAGAAGTAGATGATTCCGCCGGCAATCAGCAACAGCAGCAGGGTAGGCATGGCGTCAGCCGTCAGAGGTCGATCCGGCAAAGATGGCGGCGAACGCGCGCTGGATCAAGCACGGGTATCACCGGCTCGGCGGTGGCTGGCCCGTCATCGGTGCTGCGGGCGCGTTGGCCGGTACGGCCTGCATCGGCGCTGCGGAGGGTGACGGCATCACCAATGGCGCGGTCGCGGTCAACTGCAGCAGGGCTGCCCAGTCCTGGCGGTTGAAGCTGCATTCGTCCTCGCGGCCCGGCGTGCAGCTGGGGTCGATGCCGGTGCTGTTGCGTTCGCGTGCCGGGGGCAGCTTGATCAATCCGGTACGGTCCAGCGGCAGCAGGCGCATTGCCACGGTGTTCATCACGTTGCCACCGACCAGGTACAGGGTCTGGTCGCCCCCCAGGTTGGCAGCCACCACCACTTCGCAATGCGATTTCCAGTGGCCCACCGAACCGTTGCCCAGCGCCTGCACCAGCCCGCTGTAGCTGAGCGTCGTGCTGCGGTCGCGCAGGAAGCACAACAGATCGCCCGGTGCGGGCTTTGCGGTCGCGGGATCGACCAGCCGGTACGGCACGCCCGAGGGGCCGCCCTGGTACGCGGCACGGATGTAGTCGATGTGGCGCGGCGACGTGTTGAAGCCGGGAACGCCGGCCTGCACCATCACCCAGGAAATGAAAGCGGCCGACCACGGATTGTCGATCAGGAAGGCGCGGCAGTCGCTGTCGGTGTAGCGCGTACCCAGCGGTGCCACGCAGCTGCTGGCACCGGCGATGCTGCCCATCGCGTTGAGCGTGCCGCTGTTGCGCCAGTAGCCGGCCACGCGCTGCCAGGCAATCAGCCCGTTGTCGGCCAGGTGTTCGTTCTCGGCCTCGGTGACACTCAGACTCGCCGCGCGGCCATCGCGATCGATGAAGGGCCGGAACCAGAGCCGGTGTTCATTGCAGGCGGTATTGCGGATGGCCACCGCCAATGGGCTCAGGCCGAAGCGGGGAGGGACATCGCAGGCTTCAGCGGCTGCGGCGGACAAGGGGGCTGCCGCGAGCAGCAGACAGGCAGGCAAGAGCATCCGGCGCATGCGCGGCTCCTGTGGGGGATGCCCGCAGCGTCGCAGAGGCTGGCGTAGCCGAGCCGTGAAGGCGCCCGGGTCGTGTAGAGGCGAGCCTACGCTCGGCTCCACAAGGTCGCGTAGGCCTCAAGCCGGCGGCGGGCCCAGCTTCAACGACAGATCGATGGCCTGCACATGCTTGGTCAGCCCGCCGATGGAGATGCAATCGACGCCATCCTCGGCGATCGAACGCAGGCCGCCCAGGCCGACGCTGCCGGAGACTTCCAGCGGAATGCGCCCGGCCGTGATGCGCACCGCCTCGCGGCGCAGGTCGGGACTGAAGTCATCCAGCAGGATGCGTTCGCAACCGGCTTCGAGCGCCTGGCGCAGCTGTGCCAGGTCTTCGACCTCGACCACCAGTGGCAGCGCAGGCCACTGCCGGCGTGCGGCGGCCACCGCCGCGGCCAGCGAAGCGGCAGCACGGATGTGGTTCTCCTTCAGCATCACCGTGTCGTACAGGCCGAAGCGATGGTTCTCGCCGCCGCCGCAGCGCACCGCGTACTTCTGTGCCAGGCGCAGGCCGGGCAGGGTCTTGCGGGTGTCGAGGATGCGGGTACCGGTACCGGCCACCGCAGCCACGTAGCGGGCAGTGGTGGTCGCGGTGCCGGACAGCGTCTGCAGGAAGTTCAGCGATGTGCGCTCGGCACTGACCAGGCTGCGGCTGCGCCCGTGCAGCAGGGCCAGCACGGTGCCGGCGGTGACGGCATCGCCTTCGGCGATGTGCCATTCAATGCGCACGTCAGGGTCGAGCGCGCGATGGGTGGCGTCGAACCAGGGCCGCCCGGCGATCACCGCATCCTGCTTGCACAGCAGGTAGGCGCTGTCGGCCTGGTCGGGGAGCAGGGCGGCGGTGACGTCACCGCTGCCCAGGTCCTCGGCCAGCGCGCGCGCGACATCGGCGGCGACAACGGCCGCATCCGGCGTCGGCAGCGTGCTCATGCGGCCGGGAAGTCGGCGATCTGGGCGGTCGGAATGGCTTCCTCGGCCAGCAGCACCGGGATGCCGTCGTCGACGCGGAACACCTGCTTGCGGTCACGGGTGACCAGCGCCTCGCGCAGCGGCTGCGCCAGCGGGTTGCCATCGGCCTTGGTCACCGTGCCGGCGGAAATGGCCTTGTTGAGGGCTTCCAGGCCCTTGCCATCCAGCAGGGACAGGGGCTGGCGGGTGTCCGGGGACACCAGCAGGTCGAGCAGCTTGCGATCCATGGTTCTTCGTCTTGCGTGGAAGACGGCTAGAATACGTCTTTAAGGCAGGTGACGGCCAATGACCCCCAACCCGATCGCGCCGCTTGTCGGCATCGTCATGGGTTCCCGTTCCGACTGGGAAACCATGCAGCACGCCGCCCAGAAGCTTGAAGCCCTGGGTGTTCCGTTCGAAGTGAAGGTGGTGTCCGCGCATCGGACGCCGGATGTGTTGTTCAGTTACGCCGAGCAGGCGGGCCCGCGTGGCCTGCGCGCGATCATCGCCGGTGCCGGCGGGGCCGCGCACCTGCCAGGCATGATCGCGGCCAAGACCGCCGTGCCGGTGCTGGGCGTGCCGGTGCAGTCCAAGGCCCTCAACGGAATGGATTCCCTGCTGTCGATCGTGCAGATGCCGGCCGGCATCCCGGTCGCCACCTTCGCCATCGGCAACGCCGGCGCCTCCAACGCCGCGCTGTTCGCGGCGGCGATGCTGGCCAGCGACCAGCCGGCGATCGGCCAGGCGCTCGATGCCTTCCGTGCACGCCAGACCGAAGACGTGATGGCCCACGACGATCCGCGCCAATGAGCCTGACCGTCGGCATCCTGGGCGGCGGCCAGCTCGCCCGCATGATGGTCCTGGCCGGTGCGCCGCTGGGGCTTCGCTTCGAACTGTACGACCCGGCCGCCGACGCCTGCAGCGGCCCGCTGGCGCCGCTCACCGTGGGCGCCTTCGATGACCGCCAGGCCCTGGCGGACTTCGCCGCCAAGGTCGATGTGGTCACCTTCGATTTCGAGAACGTACCTGCCGACAGTGCACAGTTCCTGGCCGACCGCGTGCCGGTCTATCCGCCGCCGGCCGCGCTGGCGGTGGCCCAGGACCGGTTGAGCGAGAAGACCCTGTTCCAGCAGCTGGGTATTCCGCTGCCGGCCTTCGCCGACATCCGTAACCGCGACGAGCTGGCGGCGAAGGCGGCTGAGTTCGGCCTGCCGTGCATCCTCAAGACCCGCCGCCTCGGCTACGACGGCAAGGGTCAGTTCCGCCTGCGCAGCGAAGCCGACATCGACGCCGCATGGGATGCGCTCGGTGCCCAGGTGGAGCGCACCGGACTGATCCTGGAGGGCTTCGTGGCCTTCCAACGCGAGGTCAGCGTGGTGGCCGTGCGTGGCCGCGATGGCAGCTTCGAAGCCTGGCCGGTCACCGGCAACTGGCATGTCGACGGCGTGCTGTCGGCCAGCGTGGCACCAGCGGTGCTGTCCGACGCCGAGCGGCAGGCAGCGATCGGCTATGCCCGCCGCGTCGCCGAGCACCTGCAGTATGTGGGCGTGTTCGCACTGGAGCTGTTCTGTCGCGACGGCGAACTGCTGGCCAACGAGATGGCACCGCGCGTGCACAACTCCGGGCACTGGACCATCGAAGGCAGCGAGACCTCGCAGTTCGAGAACCACCTGCGTGCCGTGCTGGGCCTGCCACTGGGCAGCACCCGCATGCTCGGCCATGCCTGCATGCTGAACTGGCTGGGCGCGATGCCCGATCCGGCGCCGGTGCTGGGTCAGGCCAGTGGCCATTGGCACGATTACGGCAAGGAGCCGCGCGAAGGTCGCAAGGTCGGCCACGCCACGTTGCGCGACGATGATGCCGCTGCATTGGCCGATGCGCTGGACCAGGTCGGCCTGGAGCTGGACCGCCAGGCCCAGGTGGCGCCGGCAGTGCACGCGCTGCGCAACCGCTGAGCCCGGGCGTGCCGGCCAATGGCCGGCACAACCCTGTATGCCTGCAACGGTGTGGCGCGCCGGTGCAGGCATCGGCGCACCATTGCCGGTGGTAGCGTGGAGCTCCTTTCACAGGAGTCACGACCATGCTTGACTGGAATGCCTACCGCAAGGAACTGAAGGGCCGCATCGGCGAGATCGGCAAGCTCTCGCCGGACACGGTCAAGGGCTACGCCACCCTGGCCAATGCCGGTGCCCAGACCAACCACCTGGATGCCAAGACCCGTGAGCTGATCGCATTGGCGGTGGCGGTGACCACCCGCTGCGACGGCTGCATCACCGTGCACGTGGACGCTGCGCTGAAGCAGGGCGCCAGTCGCGAGGAAATCGCCGAAGCACTGGGCGTGGCGGTGTCGCTCAATGCCGGCGCCGCGCTGGTGTATTCGGCGCGGGTGATGGACGCGGTGGCCGCGCACGAGAACGCGTGACGCTCCGCTCTGCATTTTGGTAGTGCCGGCCGCTGGCCGGCAACCCCGGCATCCCTGTACGTCCAGTGGGTTGCCGGGCAGCGGCCGGCACTACCCCGTGACCGAGCCGCTGCCTCAGCGCAGCTGGCTCTCGGCGAATTCCCAGTTGACCATCTGCCAGAAGGCATCCAGGTAACGCGCGCGATCATTCTGGTAATCGGTGTAGTAGGCGTGCTCCCAGACATCGCAGCACAGCAGCGGGGTGCTTTCGCCGGTCAGTGGCGTGCCGGCGTTGCGGGTGGCCTGGATGCCGAGCTGGCCACCGGGGTGCTGCACCAGCCACACCCAGCCCGAGCCGAACAGGCCCAGCGCGGTGCGGTTGAATTCCTCGCGCAGGCGCTGCGCGTCACCGAACTGGCGCTTGACCAGCTCGCCCAGCCGGCCCTGCGGCTCGCCGCCGCCGCGCGGGCGCAGGCACTGCCAATAGAAGCCGTGGTTCCAGGCCTGGGCGGCCGCATCGAACAGCGTGCCCTGGGCATGGCGCACGATCTCTTCCAGTGACGCCTCCTCCCACTCGGTGCCGAGAGTGCCGGCGTTGACCGCGTCAACGTAGGCGCGGTGGTGGCGGCCGTGATGCAACTCAACGGTCTGCGCGGACAGGTGGGGCTGCAGGGAGCCGGGGAGGTAGGGCAGGGCAGGCAATTCGACGGGCATGGACAGGTTCGTGGCCAGGGGACGGCGGCAGCCTGTTCCATCCGCTTACAATGGCGGCTACCGTGGGCAGTCTAGCCGACCATCACGGTCGGTTTGTCCGGCGAAGCAAGGAGTGTGGTTGTGGCGGTAATGCAGCAAATCCAGGCCGAGGTCGATCGTTACCCGCTCGTGCTGTTCATGAAGGGCACCCCGCAATACCCGATGTGCGGCTTTTCCAGTCGCGCCGTGCAGGCGTTGATGGCAGCCGGCGCCGTCACCCTGCGCACTGTCAACGTGCTCGAAGAGCCGGAGATCCGCGCCAACCTGCCGCGCTTTTCCAATCTGCCGACCTTCCCGCAGCTGTTCATCAACGGTGAGTTGATCGGCGGCTGCGACATCGTCATGGAACTGTTTGAATCCGGCGAGCTCAAGCGCATCGTCGAAGAGGCGACCCAGGGATGAGTGCCTGGCCGTCGACGTCACCGACTGACGGGGCGATCGATGGCCGCCCGTTGCAGGATCGCGTCGTACTGGTCGCCGGCGCCGGGGGAGGGCTGGGCAGTGCCGCGGCGGTCGCCGCAGCCGCAGCCGGTGCCACCGTGGTCCTGTTGGGACGCAAGCCGCGCCGGCTGGACCGGGTCTATGCCCAGGTCCAGGCGGTCGGTCCGGAACCGCTTCTGTACCCGCTGGACCTGGAAGGCGCCAGCCCCGATGACTATGCCGAACTGGCCCAGGCCCTGCAGCGCGAGCTGGGGCGACTGGATGGACTGCTGGTCTGCGCCGCGCATTTCCCCGGGCTGACTCCGTTTGAACTGGCTGACCCGGCCAGTTTCGCCCGTGCGGTCCATGTCACCCTGACCGCACCGGCCTGGCTGGCCCAGGCCTGCCTGCCGCTGCTGCGGCAACGCGAGGATGCCGCCATGGTGTTCGCGGTCGATGCCCCCGACCGGGTGGGGCAGGCCTATTGGGGGGGGTATGGCGTGGCCCAGCACGGCCTGCGTGGCCTGATCGCCAGCCTGCACGATGAACTGGGCCGCAGTCCCATCCGGGTCAGCGGCCTGTACCCCGGCCCCCTGCGCACGGCGCTTCGGGCCCGCGCCTATTCCGTGGACCAGGACCCGGCTGCGCAAGGCCCGGAAGCCGCGGCGGCCGCCGCGGTGACCCTGCTGTCCGCCGCTGGGAGCACCTGGCGCGGGCAGATTCTCGATGCCAGTGAGACGCCCCGGGAAAGGTGAGCCCTGTGGAAAGACGGAGTGAAGAACCCGTCACGATTGCGTTGCGAACCGGTGCCGTTTGTCGCACAACCGTCACAATGATGGCGTAGCGTGTTAATCTAGTGTTAACCGTTAGGGCTGCCTTCAGCCGAGCGGTAGGGAACCCCAGATAACTCTCCGATCAGCCACCCGCAGGGCTGCTTGGATGCGCTTTTTTTCCGCCATCGCCAACTCGCATCGAGGCTACCGAAAAATGACCCACCCACTCCGGATGTCCAAGCTTACCCTTGGTCTCGTGGCTGCACTTGCTGCCGCTCCCGCCTTCGCCCAGAGCAGCACCTCCGCCGGTGTCGGCGGCCAGGTGATGTCCGCTGCAGGCCAGCCTGTCGCCGGCGCTGAAGTCACCATCACGCACACCGAGTCGGGCACTGTTTCGCGTGCCACCACCGATGCGTCGGGCCGATACAACGCGCGCGGCCTGCGCGTGGGTGGTCCGTACACCATCACCATCACCAAGTCCGGTGAAGGCACCAAGACCGAGGAAGGTGTCTACCTGAACCTGAACCAGGTCAACACCGTCAACGCCAACCTGGGCGGTGACCTGGCTGCAACCAACCTGGACGCGGTGAACGTTGTTGCCACCGCCGGCGGCCTGGACCTGTTCAGTGCCAACAAGATGGGCACCGGCACCAACGTGACCCGCGAAACGATGGATGCGCTGCCGTCGGCCAGCCGCAACATCCAGGACTACGTGCGTCTCGACCCGCGCATCTCGCAGGTCAGCAAGGCGGACGGCGCGATCTCGGCCGGCGGCCAGAACACCCGTTACAACGCCATCCGCATCGACGGCATCAGCGCCTCCGATCCGTTCGGCCTGGGTTCCAACAACCTGCCGACCGAGCGTCAGCCGGTGTCGATGGACGCCATCCAGGAAATCAACATCGACCTGGCCAACTACGACACCACCATCGCCGGTGGCACCGGCGCGGTGATCAACGCCGTGACCAAGTCGGGTAACAATGAATTCCACGGCACCGTGTACGGTTCGTACCGCGACAAGGACATGGTCCGCTCGCGCCTGGAAGGTGACAAGCAGGACTTCAACGGCTTCGAGGACGAGAAGACCTACGGCATGACCTTCGGCGGTCCGATCGTCAAGGACAAGCTGTTCTTCTTCACCAACTATGAAAAGTACGAGCGCTCGGCTGCCGGCGTCGCCCTGAGCGACACGCCGATCGGCCGTGGCACCATCACCCAGCAGCAGATCACCGACGTCCAGAACTTCCTGGGCAAGCTGGGCTACGACCCGGGCAGCCTGGCGGCGCCGAACAGCAAGACCGAGATCGAAGAGTATGCGGTCAAGCTGGACTGGAACATCAACGAGAACCACCGTGCGGCCCTGCGCTACAACAAGATGGAGCAGAACGTCGTTCGCTTCCCGCAGGTCAGCAGCAGCGCCATCTCGCTGAGCAACTTCTGGTACCAGCAGCCGACCCAGTACGAAACCTGGATGGGCGAACTGTTCAGTGACTGGTCCGAGAACTTCTCGACCGAGTTCAAGGTCTCGCACAAGGATTACTCGGCCAACCGCGTCCCGCTGGTGGACATGCCGCAGATCCGCATCAAGTCGGGCAACGATTCGCTGTACGTCGGTACCGAACAGAACACCCACGTCAACATCGTCGAGTCGAAGGAACTGAGCGCCTTTGGTGCCGGTACCTGGTACATCGGTGACCACACCGTCAAGTTCGGCTTCGATTACTCGAAGAATGACCTGATGAACTTCTACGGCCGCAACCTCAACGGCGTGTACGAATTCAACAGCGTCAACGATTTCCTGGCGGGCAAGGCTTCGCGCTACCAGCTGCGTGCTCCGCGCGCCGATGGCAGCCGCAGCGACATCCCGGCCGACTTCACCCTGAAGAACACCGGCGTGTTCGTGCAGGACACCTGGGCGATCAACTACAACCTGAACCTGATGTTCGGCGTGCGCATCGACATGCCTGACTTCAGCACCCAGCGCCTGTACAACCCGCGCATCGAGCAGCTGTACGGCTTCAACAACACCAAGCTGGTCGACAAGAACCTGGTGCAGCCGCGCGTCGGCTTCAACTACACCTTCGACAGCGATCGCCCGACCCAGCTGCGCGGTGGCGTGGGCCTGTTCGGCGGCGCCGCCCCGAACGTGTGGCTGGCAGGTGCCTACCAGAACACCGGCCTGAACTACATCGAGTACGACGAGCGCAGCATCCCGGCCGGTGCCTTCACTCCGGACGGCAACAACCCGTACATCCCGGCCGGTGGCCCGGCTTCGGCCCGTCAGAACGTTGACATCATCGCGCCGGGCACCCGCCTGCCGTCGGTGTGGAAGGCCAACCTGGCGTTCGACCATGAGCTGCCGTGGTACGGCATCGTGGCGTCGGCCGAAGTGCTGTTCACCAAGGTCAAGGACGGCATCTACTTCGACCGCCTGGACGTGTCGGCGCCGACCGCCTTCGGTCAGGACGGCCGCGCGATCTACTGGAACGATGCTGGACGCAACTCGGCGAACACTCGCATCGATAAGGGTGTCGACTACGGCATCTCCACCGGTACCAAAAATGCAGTTGATCGTTTCAACCGTCCGAAGGACATCGGCGACGTTCTGGTCCTGCGCAACACCGACAAGGGCCGCGGCACCCAGGCCACCTTCTCGCTGGCCAAGCCGTTGACCGAGAACTGGGGCTGGTCGCTGGGTTACACCTACACCAAGTCCACCGAAGTCAGCCCGCTGTCCAGCTCGCAGAACACCTCGAACTGGAACAACACGCTGATCTTCAATGCCAACGAGAACGTGGCCTACAACTCGCGTTATGCGATGAAGGACCGCGTCACCGGCACCCTGGAGTGGAAGCACAACTTCTTCGGTGACAACGCTACCCGCGTCGGCCTGTTCTACGAAGGCCGTTCGGGCCGTCCGTACAGCTACATCTTCTACAACGATGCCAACGGCGACGGTGCTGCCACCAACGACCTGTTCTACGTGCCGAAGGGTCCGGGCGACGTGCTGTTCACCGGCGGTGCCGCGATGGAGAAGCAGTTCTTCGACTGGCTGGCGCAGAACCCGGAACTCGATGCCTACCGTGGCAGCGTGGTCCCGGCCAACCGCCACCGCGCCTCGTGGGTCAACAGCTTCGACGTCCGCGTCAGCCAGGAATTCCCGGGCTTCATGAAGGGGCACAAGGGTGAAGTCGCTCTGGACATCATGAATGTCGGCAACCTGCTGAACAAGAAGTGGGGCCTGATCGACGACTACGGCTTCTACTCGACCCGTCGCGTTGCCAACTACGCAGGTATCGATCCGGCCACCGGCAAGTACGTGTACTCCTTCACTGGTTCGACCGACAACCCGTCGGTGCAGGAAAACAACAACGACAAGGGCAACACCGCCGTGTCGCGTTGGTCGATGCAGCTGACCCTGAAGTACAAGTTCTGATCCATCAGCGCTTGAAGTGGTAAGTGGAAACGGCCGGGGAAACCCGGCCGTTTTCCGTTCAGGCGAAAGTCCTTGCAGGGCGTGGGGCAACGGCGTAGCATCCAGAAATGTGCGCGGTGCCAACGCCGCCGATGCGGTCCCGGAATGGCGGACGCGGGCGGCACACATCCAACGGTCGGGCTTCCCGGCCGTTTTGCTTTTTAAGGGGGCGGCAGTACAGTCGGAAACCTTGAAGGAAGCGAAAAATTGGATATGACCACGAACGAAAAATCGGCCCGTGCACTGCCGGTGCAGGATGCCCGGATCTACCCGCGCGGTGGGCTGGATGTGCTGTCGCGGGCCGAGGTGGCACGCCTGCGCGATGCCTCCGCCGGCGGCATGCATGAGCTGCTGCGCCGCTGCGCGCTGGCCGTGCTGACCAGCGGCAGCGCCTCGGACGATCCGCGCGCCGCGCGCGATCTCTACCCTGATTTCGACATCCAGGTAGCGCAGCAGGATCGCGGCGTGCGCATCGATCTGGTCAACGCACCGGCGATGGCCTTCGTCGACGGCGAGATCATCCGCGGTGTCGCCGAACTGCTGTTCGCCGTCGTGCGCGACCTGGCCTACATGGCCATCGAAATGGGCCCGGCCTACGCGGCCGAGCTGGAGTCATCCGAGGGCATCACCAACGCGGTGTTCGGCCTGCTGCGCAACGCGCGCATCCTCAATCCGGGTGATCCGAACCTGGTGGTGTGCTGGGGCGGACACTCGATCTCGCGCGACGAATACCTGTACACCAAGCAGGTGGGCTATGAACTGGGCCTGCGCGGCCTGGACATCTGCACCGGCTGTGGCCCGGGTGCGATGAAGGGCCCGATGAAGGGTGCCACCATCGCCCACGCCAAGCAGCGCCGTACCGTGACGCGTTACATCGGCCTGACCGAGCCGGGCATCATCGCCGCCGAGTCGCCGAACCCGATCGTCAACCACCTGGTGATCATGCCGGACATCGAGAAGCGCCTTGAGGCCTTCGTCCGCATCGGCCACGGCATCATCGTGTTCGCCGGTGGCGTCGGTACCGCCGAAGAGATCCTGTACCTGCTCGGCATCCTGCTGCGCGAGGAGAACAAGGACCTGCCGTTCCCGCTGATCCTGACCGGCCCGACGGTAGCGGCACCGTACTTCGAGCAGATTGATCGCTTCATCCGCCTGACCCTGGGCGATGCGGCTGCCGATCGCTACGAGATCATCATCGGCGACCCGGTGGCGGTTGCGAAGAAGATGGCCAACGGCATCAAGCGCGTGCGCGAGCACCGTCTGGCGCAGAAGGACTCGTTCTTCTTCAACTGGTCGATCGAGATTCCGTGGGAGTACCAGCAGCCGTTCGTACCCACCCACGAAGCGATGGCCGCGCTGGACCTGCACCATGGGCGTGCCCCGCACGCGCTGGCGGCCGACCTGCGCCGCGCGTTCTCGGGCATCGTCGCCGGCAACGTGAAGGAAGACGGCATGCGCCGCATCGAGCAGTTCGGGCCGTTCCAGATCCACGGCGACCCGGACATGATGCAGGCGCTGGATGCGCTGCTGCGCGCCTTCGTCGAGCAGCGCCGGATGAAGATCTCCGGCGAGTACCAGCCCTGCTACCAGGTGCTGGCCTGAACCCGGGCCGGCGTGATGGGGATCGCGCCGGCACTGGCAGGGGAGGACGGGTCGTCAAGCCTTTGACGCCCGTCGCCCCGGATTGACCGTTCATCCTGCCGCCGCTTGCCGGTGGCGGGGCGATGGCCCATCGTGGCCACCAACACGCTGGGGAGCGTCCAATGTCTTTGCGCCGGGAAAACGGCTTCACCTTGATCGAGCTGATGGTCACCATCGCCGTGGTGGCGGTCCTGGCTGCGATCGCCTTTCCAAGTTTCCAGAGCACGATCCGTTCGAGCCGGGTGAGCTCGACCAACAACGAGGTCCTGGGCCTGCTCAGTCTTGCCCGCAGCGAGGCGATCCGCAGCAACCGCGGTGGCGGCGTCTGTGGAAGCAGCGACGGTGCCAGCTGTGATGGTGGCTGGTCGGGCGGCATGCTGGCCTTTGCCGATGCCAATGGCGATGGTGCGCTGTCGGCAGGTGAAACCGTCCTGCGCTTCGTCAGTGGCAATCCCAAGCTGAAGATCACTGGGCCGGCCACGGAGATCGCCTTTGACGGGCGCGGCCGTCGCCGCGCCAGCGCCGAGCAGGATGTACGGCTGGAGCCGGACGTCTGCAGCAAGGGCGCACTGCACAAGCGCACACTGACGGTGAACGCCTCCGGGCAGATCCGCAGCACCAAGGAAGCCTGTCCATGACCACCCGTACCTTCCGTGCGCGCCAGGCCGGGGGCTTCACCCTGCTTGAAGTACTGATCGCCATCATCGTGTTGGCGTTCGGCCTGCTGGGTTTTGCTCTCTTGCAGACCATGAACGTCCGATTCGTGCAGAGCGCCAATTATCGAACCCAGGCCACCAACCTTGCGTACGACCTGACCGAGCAGATGCGCAGCAACCGCTTCCAGGCGGCCTGGTACACCGGCGCGTCGTTCGCGGCAGGCAGCAAGACCGCCGCCACCGCGTGCACCAGCGATACCGGCGACGTCTCCATTGAAAAGAAGATCGCGCGCTGGCAATGCCAGGTGGTGAAGGCGCTGGGCGACGATGCAGGCGCCAATGTCACCTTCAATGGCGGCGTGGTCAATGTGGCGATCACCTGGGGCGACCAGCGCTGGGATCCGGATGACCCGGACAAGGCCACCACCTTTGCATTGGCTACGGAGCTGTGAGCATGCGCCTGAACCGACGTGCCACCATGGCCGGCCTGTCGCTGGTGGAACTGATGATCGCCCTGGTAATCAGCCTGGTGCTGATGCTGGGGGTGGTGCAGGTCTTCATGGCCTCGCAGGCTGCCTCGCGACTGTCCGAGGGGGCCTCGCGCGTGCAGGAGAACGCCCGTTTCGCGCTGGATTTCCTTGAGCGAGACATCCGCATGGCCGGGCACATGGGCTGCGTGAACGACCAGGCCCACGTGGTGAAGAACCAAGGCGATCCGGTATCGCATCTGGGTGCATCCTCGGGCGATGGCAGCCCGCTTGATTTCAGCGTTTCCATCCAGGGCTTCGATGCACCGGGAACCGCGCCGGGCGGGAGGCTCGCACTCGGGGCGACATGGTCCGCACCGTCAGCGTTGCCGGCAGCGATCACCCGGCTCAGCCCTGCGCCGGCAGGCGGAAGCGATGTGCTGGTACTGCGCTACCTGGCCCCTGAGGGGGTGCCGGTGACCGGCATTTCGTCCAGCGGCGGCAATGCGCTACTGGACATGGACAGCACCCGGGTGGCCAGGCTCACCTCGGGGGGCGTGGCGGCACCGACCTTGTTCGGCATCGCCGACTGTGCCCATGCGGACATCTTCGCCGGTACGTTGAGTGCGGCACGTGTGACCGCGCCCTCGCTGGACCTGTCGCGCTATGCCGCGCAGCCGACCGGGCAGACGATGCTCTATCGCGCCGAGTCGATGGTCTATTACGTCGGCATCAATCCGGAGACCGGTCAGCCGGGCCTGCGTCGTGCGCGCGCCAACAGTGCTGGCGCCTATGCGGTCAATGAAGAACTTGTGGAAGGCATCGAAAGCCTGCAGCTGCTGTATGGCCTGGACAGTACCGCCAACATCAGCCTGGGCACGCCGCCGGCCGGCAACATCACCCGCCTGGCCGCCGCGACTGGCGTCAGCAGCAACGCTAACGCTGCCGGTGCCGCGCAGTGGCTGCGGGTGGGGCAGGTGCAGGTGGGGCTGCTGGCACGCAGCCCGACGCCGTCGTCTTCGAGCACGCCGGCCAACCCGCTGTCGGTACTCGGCGTTGGCTTTGCCAGCAGTGACAAGCCTGACGGCCGCTACCGCTCCAGCTATGAAGTCTCGATTGCACTGCGCAATCGCCTGTTCGGGAACTGATCATGACGACCTTCTCACGTTCGTTCAGGCCCGCCTCCGCTCGCACCCAGCGCGGCGCCGTGCTCTATGTCGCGTTGATCATGCTCATCCTGCTGGCGCTGCTCGGCATTGCGGGCATGCAGGTGGCCGGCATGCAGGAGAAGATGGCAGCGAACTACCGCGCCGCCAACCGGGCCTTCCAGAACTCGGAGGGCGTGGTGCGTGCGGCCGAACGCACGGTGGAGAAAATCGCCAACCGTCAGGATGTGGGGAACGACAGCCTGGTGCAGTCCAGCACTCTGTCGCGGGTCTGCGATGACGGCTTCGATCCGGCCATCTGGGCCGAAAGCCGCCGCAACCAGACGCGTCCTGCGGTCAATGTCCGCCAGATTGACAGCTGTGTGATGGGCGAATCGTCGCTCGACATGGGCCGTCCGCTGGAAGACGTCACGCCGATCTACCAGATCACCGGCTTCGCGACCGACGATGCCGATGCGAGCTCGTCGTCGGTGGTCATCGATACCGTATTCAAACTCTGAGGACGCAGGCCATGGCTTCGCGCAAATTCCGTTTCATGGCCGCAGGCGGCGCCGCACTGGCGCTCGGGGGCGGCTATGTCATCTACAGCCTGATGGCGGCCCAGGCCCAGGGCACGCTGGCGCAGGCGCCGCTGAACATCCAGGTGCAGACGCCGCCGGCCTTCCTGATGGCGCTGGATGATTCCGGCTCGATGCTGTGGGAAACATTGAACAACACGCGCGATGGCGTGTACCGCTGGGATGGCAGTGGCTTCTACAACCAGGGTGCCGTCAACGGCTACGATGGGTCTGGGCAGCGCTACCTGTACGTCTTCCCCAGCTATGGACGCGACGACCAGGCGGCCATCCCGCCGCTCGACAGCTTCGGTTTCGCCCGATCACCGGACGTCAACCCGTCCTACTACGACCCGCGTGAGATCTATCCTGGCTGGAAGACCGGCTTGTCCGATACAGCCCTTGCCAACTATCTGGACATCAGGGCGTCCAGCGCGCCGCTGGACCCGCGTCCGGGCAATGCACCGAACAAGATCGCTGGCGCGCTGGACCTGACTGTGGACTCGCTGCTGACCAGCATGGACACCGGCGGGCGGACCGGCGCGAACTGGCGCTTCCGCTTCCGTTCCGGCATGACGCTGCCGGTCGGAACCCGTATTGAGCGTGGGCGATGCAACCTGAGCGGGGGGGCTGTCCGGCAGGAAGGCTCGTTCGACAACGTGACGCGCCAGACTACCATCAGCAGCTCAAGCTGCGATGCTGCCGTCGGCTTCTATCCGGCTACGTTCTTCCTGGCAGATCCGTCTACGCTGCCGGCGGAATATGGGTACACCGCGGCTCCTGTTGCCGTTGCAAATCCTCCGGGCGGCCGGCCGGGTACGTTGTACAAGTACGAAATCAAGCTTGCGAACTTCGGCAACAATCAAGCGAAGTACAACGCTGCCATGCAGAGCTTCGCCAACTGGTTCAGCCTGTACCGGACGCGACGCGAAGCGCTGATCGGTGCGGCTACGAATGCGCTGTACGACACGACTAATCTGCGCGTGGGCTGGTTCCGTATCAATGGCCGCCGCGCGGTGACCATGTTCAACATGACCAACGAGCCGGAGAAGCAGCAGCTGCTCAGCCAGATCATCGGCGAAATGCGTGCCAGCAGCAGTACGCCCAATCGTTCCGCCGCACAGTACCTTGGCGAACAATTCCAGCGCACGGATCAGAACGCGCCGGTGCTCCTGTCATGCCAGAAGAATGCGGGCATGCTGTTCACCGATGGCTATATCAATGAGTCCGGCAACACGACGCTGATGAAGGATCTCGTAGCGCCGTACTACAACAGTTCTCTCGTGCCGGGCAAGGAGACCAATTCCGTGCCGGTGCCGGCCGAGTGCAAGGGGCCGAATCCAAATCCGTCGCTGGATTGCAAGACCCACCTGCATATGAATTTCTACGGCGTGACGCTGGGCACGCAGGGCAAGGAGTTCGGCGTCCGGTACCTGCCGGATCCACTGCGCCCGTGGGTGCTCAGCCCGGACCCGTACGTCGTCAAGCCCAACTTCCCGACGACGACGCAGGACCTCAAGCCCGAGGCCGTTGATGAGCTGTGGAACGCGGTCTATGACACCCGTGGCGAAATGGTCAACGCCACGCGCCCGGCCGAAATCACCGCAGCCATGCGCCGTATCATCAGCAACGTCGCCCAGGGCGCCACGCCGTCCGGCTCGCGTTCGCTGACCGGCGCACGCATCGGCGTCGGCTCGTTGTCGGTGGAGCCGTTCTACGAGGCCACCAACAACGGCACCGACTGGTACAGCAAGTTGCGCGCCTTCAAGCTGAGCGTCGAGCCGTCCACCCGCAAGATCGTTTCGGAAGAGGCCTGGGAAGCATCTGCGAAGATGCCGGCGCCTGCATCACGCCGCATCCGGTTCTGGCGCAACGGCGCGCTGGAAGACTTCACCGGCAGCAATGTCAGCCTGGCCAATCTGTGCACCAAGTCGTCGACGCTGTATCCGGGCATCCTGATCTGCAGCGCGTCCGAGCTGGCTGGCCTAGCCACCGATTCCGCCACGGCCGTGGCCTACCTGCGTGGTGAAACCTCCAGCGAGAAGCGCAACGGCGGCAAGCTGCGTGATCGCAGCACGGTACTTGGCGACATCATCACCTCCACCCCGGTGCTGAGTTCGCCTCTGGATGACTATGGGTTTGGCCGCCTTCCGGGCACGATGGGCAGCAGTTACGCCGCCTACATGACCACCAAGCGCAATGGTCGCCGCTACATGGTCTACGCCGGCGCCAACGACGGCATGTTGCATGCCTTCGATGGTGGCATGGGCGCCGACGGCCAGATGGACGCCGACGGTGGCAAGGAGCGGTTCGCCTACATTCCCTCGACCGCGTTGGGCCACATGGGCAACCTGTTGCTGCCTAACGACCCCACCAACCAGAACGCCCAGCGTTTCCAGCACCGTTACTACGTCGATGGCCCGGTGACGATCAGCGACACCTACGGCAGCAACGGGTGGACCACGTCACTGGTGGGCACGGCCGGTGCCGGCGGCCGCAGTGTGTTCGCGCTGAATGTGTCCGATCCGGGCAACTTCGGCGCCACCGGCTCCCTGCTGTGGGAGATCAGTGACCTCGACGCTTCGCTTGACGATGCTGTGCGCGCCAACATCGGCCATGTGCTGGGCAAGCCGGTGATCGTGCCGGTGAAGAACGCCGACGGTTCGGTGGGCTTCAAGGCGATCTTCGGTAACGGCTACGAGAGTAGGAGTGGCAAGGCGGTACTGTTCGTGGTTGACATGGTGGCAGGCCGCACGCCGACCATCCGCATGATCGAGGCGATCGAGTCGGGTACCAACCTGCCGTCGGGCAGCAACGGGCTGGGCAACATCGTGGTGGTTGATCGCTGGGGTGGAACCGGGCAGAACGCGCGGGTGCGCGATGGCCTGGCCGATACGGTCTATGGCGCCGACAAGCGTGGCGTTGCCTGGAAGTTCGACCTGCGCGGGACTACCGCGCCAACCGTACCGTTGTTCACCACCAATACCCATGTCGATCCCGCCGACCGCCGGACCTACCGCCAGCCGATCACCGGTGGCATGACGGTGACCACCGGGCCGTCCGGTGGCGTGATGCTGATCTTCGGCACCGGCAGCTTCTCCTACTACGGTGACGAGAACGATACGGCGGTGCAGGCGTTGTACGGTATCAACGACACCGCAGCGGGCCAGCCGACGACGACGCTGACCTCGGCAAACCTGAGCTCGTATACGGCCGAGATTGGTTCCGGCGTGCGGACATTGCGTGGCGGGACCGTGCCTACGGTCAGCCGCGGCTGGACCGTGGTGCTGGCCAACAAGGAGCGTGCGGTCGGTAATCCGAGGATCGTGTCCGGCGTGGTGTTCTTCCCGACCTATATTCCGTCCGACGCTCAGGGTTGCTCGGTGGACGGTGCGAACTGGCTGCTCGGCCTGCAGGCCAGCACCGGCCAGGCCGCGATGTCGCAGGTGCGCTTCGGAGCCCCCGACGGCCGATCGCCGGGGGCGGGTACGGCCGGCGTTGCTCTCAACACGGGCGGCAACGCGCCGGTGAGGGACGTGACGACGTCGGTGGTGCCGCGCTTGGCGCCGCCGGACAGCACTCCCGGCAATCCGCCGCCGCAGCCGCCCGGTGAGGCGTGCCTGATGCAGATCTCGGTGGCCGGTGCTGATCCGATGTACCTGCCATACCCCTGTGGCCGCCAGTCCTGGAGGCAGATCCAGTGACCGGCGTCCATCCTTCCCCGGCAGCAGGAGCCCGTGCAATGCGCCAATCTTTCGCGGCGGGTCGCCTGGCCCGCGGTTTCACCCTGATCGAGCTGATGATCGTGGTGGCGGTCGTGGCAATCCTCGCCGCGATCGCCTACCCGAACTACAGCGAACATGTGCGCAAGTCGCGACGGGCCCAGGCTAAGGCCGACCTGGTCGAATACGCACAGTTGGCCGAGCGCTTCCACACGGTCAACAACACCTATGTCGGTTTCAAGTTCCCGGGCAACGCCGATTCGATCAACTCCCCGCGCGAGGGCGGCACGGCGGCCTACACTCTGTCCATGCAGACCGCGCAGTCGACATTCACCTTCACCGCCACCGCGGTCAACGCGCAGGCGAAGGACAAGTGTGGAAACCTGACGCTCAACCAGGCCAACGTGAAGACCGCCAAGACCACGCTGTCCGAGTGCTGGTGACACTGCCGCAAACAGAGAATGCAAGCATGTGAACGGGAGTGTTGCACTCCCTGTTCGACGTGATTACAATGCGCGTCCCCGCCCGAATAGCTCAGCCGGTTAGAGCACTTGACTGTTAATCAGGGGGTCGTTGGTTCGAGTCCAACTTCGGGCGCCAGACGTTACACATCAAAGGCTTGCGGACTTTCGCAGGTCTTTTTTGTTGCCTGCTTGAGAGCGCAGGGGCGTCGTTTCAACAGGCTTGTCCAGTCCGCGTGGTGGACGAACGCATCCGCCCACTGTTGCTGACGATGATCCGCGCGTGCTCGCGCCCCCTTACGCAGACGCGCAGCGTCAGGTTGCTGCCGGGGCTGCGGCCATCCGGCTGGAAATAGAGTTGCGGTCGCCCGCTGTTGCTGGCGGCATTGATCGTGACGTCCGGACGGCCGCCCTGATGCAGGACAATGGCATCGGCCGTGGATGGGGGCTGCCATGCGCCTGCGGCCCGGTAGGCAATCCAGCCCTGGCTCCAGTCGTCCCCGCAGCGCTGGCCGTCCGCGCTGGCGCAGAGGCCGATCAGTTCGCGACGCATGATGGCCTGGGTGCGTGCCGTTGCCAGGGCGGCCTGCAGGCTGAACCGGGTGGCTTCCGCGCGCTGGTGCAGCAGCAGCGCCTGCAGCGAGGGCCAGCCGGCGGCCAGCAGCACGGCCAGTACCGCCGTGACGACCAGGATTTCGATCAGGTGCATGCCGCGCGACGCGGCGCAACCGGAAGAGCGGTGAGTGCGCATGCATCCAGCCTCCGCGCCCGGCTGTGCGGCCGCCATCGGGAATCCCCGTAGCGGTCTGCCCGGCAACCCCTCAGCCGGCCGTCACTCCTCGCCCCGTATACTCACCCTTCCCGGGAACTGGCAACACCATGAGCGACAGTTTTGAACTTGTCTCGCCGTATTCGCCGGCGGGCGACCAGCCCGATGCCATCGCGAAGCTGACCAGCAACTTCGAGGCCGGCATCGCCAAGCAGACCCTGCTGGGCGTGACCGGCTCGGGCAAGACCTACACCATCGCCAACGTCATCCAGAACGTTCAGAAGCCGACGCTGATCATGGCACCGAACAAGACGCTGGCGGCGCAGCTGTATGGAGAGTTCAAGGCGTTCTTCCCGCACAACGCGGTGGAGTACTTCGTCAGCTATTACGACTACTACCAGCCCGAAGCCTACGTGCCGTCGTCGGACACCTTCATCGAGAAGGACAGTTCGATCAACGAACACATCGAGCAGATGCGGCTGGCCGCGACCAAGACCCTGCTGTCGCGCCCGGACGCGATCGTGGTGGCCACGGTGTCCGCGATCTATGGCCTGGGTGCGCCGGAAGACTACCTTTCACTGCGCCTGATCCTGTCCAAGGGCGAGCGCATCGACCAGCGCGACCTGATCAACCACCTGACCCAGCTGCAGTACACGCGCAATGAGTACGAGCTGCAGCGCGGTACCTTCCGCGTGCGCGGCGAAGTGATCGACGTGTTCCCGGCCGAGTCGGACAGCGAAGCACTGCGCCTTGAACTGTTCGATGGCGAGGTCGAGAAGATCACCCTGTTCGATCCGCTCACCGGCGAGACGCTGCGCAACATGCAGCGCTTCACGGTCTACCCGAAGACCCACTATGCGACCACGCGCGAGCGCGTGCTGGCGGCGATCGAGACGATCAAGGTAGAGCTGAAGGAGCGGCTGGAGCAGCTCTACGCGCAGAACAAGCTGGTGGAGGCGCAGCGCCTGGCGCAGCGCACGCAGTTCGACCTGGAAATGATGGCCGAGGTCGGTTACTGCAACGGCATCGAGAACTACTCCCGGCACCTGACCGGCAAGAATGCCGGCGAGCCGCCACCGACCCTGTTCGACTACCTGCCGCCGGATGCGCTGCTGGTGATCGACGAATCGCATGTGACCATTCCGCAGATCGGCGCCATGTTCAAGGGTGACCGCTCGCGCAAGGAAACCCTGGTTGAGTTCGGTTTCCGCCTGCCGTCGGCGCTGGACAACCGCCCGCTGCGCTTCGAGGAATGGGAGGAGCGGTGCCCGCGCAGCATCTACGTGTCGGCCACGCCCGGGCCCTATGAACTGCGTGAAGCCGGTGACGAGATCACCGAACTGGTGGTGCGCCCGACTGGCCTGATCGACCCGGTGGTGGAGATCCGGCCGGTCGGCACCCAGGTCGACGACCTGATGAGCGAGGCCAACGCGCGCATCAAGGCGGGCGACCGCGTGCTGGTCACCACGCTGACCAAGCGCATGGCTGAAAACCTCACCGAGTACCTCACCGAACACGGTATCCGCGTGCGCTACCTGCACTCGGACGTGGATACGGTCGAGCGCGTGGAGATCATCCGCGACCTGCGCCTGGGCAAGTTCGACGTGCTGGTCGGCATCAACCTGCTGCGCGAGGGCCTGGACATGCCCGAGGTATCGCTGGTGGCGATCCTCGATGCCGACAAGGAAGGCTTCCTGCGATCCACCGGCTCGCTGATCCAGACCATCGGCCGCGCCGCACGCAACGTGCGCGGCAAGGCGATCCTGTACGCCGACAAGATCACCCGCTCGATGCAGGCGGCGATCGATGAGACCGACCGGCGCCGTGCCAAGCAGGTCGAGTACAACGAAGAACATGGCATCGTGCCGCGCTCGGTGGCGCGCCCGATCGTCGATGTCCTTGAAGGCGCGCGTTCGGATGCCGCCGAGAAGGAAGCCAAGAAGGGTAAGGGCAAGGGCCGGGCGGGTGTGGCCGAAGAAGCGGCCGACTATCGTTCGCTGTCTCCGGCGCAGCTGGCGACCCGTCTCAAGGCGCTGGAACAGCAGATGTACCAGCACGCCAAGGACCTGGAATTCGAGGATGCCGCACGGGTGCGTGACCAGATCCGGCAGCTGAAGGAAGCCAGCCTGGGCTGAACGTGGCAGTGCAGCATCATCTTCACAAAAGTATTGCGCTTCACGGCCCGCATCCGTAATATACGCGGCCTGCACCGACGCAATCGCAGAAATGCAGAAGCAAAACGGGCGGTTAGCTCAGCGGTAGAGCACTACCTTGACATGGTAGGGGTCACAGGTTCGAACCCTGTACCGCCCACCACGAAACCCTCGGAAGAGGGTTGTCGTGAACTGCAAAGCCCGGCCCTGGCGCCGGGTTTTTACGTAGCAAGGCCAGCCTTCGGGCGGCAAGAACAAGATGGGCGGTTAGCTCAGCGGTAGAGCACTACCTTGACATGGTAGGGGTCACAGGTTCGAACCCTGTACCGCCCACCACCTGCTCCCGGCGTTGCCGGTGAAGCGGTGGAAACGATGAAAGCCGGCCCCGGGGCCGGCTTTTTTCGTTCCGGCGAGCCTGGCGTTCCCGCGAAGCTGCATCCGTGCCGGTTCATTGGCATGAAATCAGTGGGTAATGCTGATCGAACGCTGGATGCGCCACTGGCCGTCGACGCGTTCCCACAGCTGCGCCACACGTACCGGGGCCCGTGCCGGATGAGGGCTGGCGCCAGTGTCGTCTGGCGATTGCTGGCTGCCCAGCCGCAGCACGCGGTCCTGGCGCAGGTGATAGAGCTGAAGGGGCTGCGCTTCATGCATGGCCTGCCGATCCTCGGTGCGCAGGATCTGGCTGCGCAGGGCATCCTCGGTGGGCCCGCAGCCGTCGCCGAACAGGCTGGAGAACAGCAGGATCAGGGCAAGCATCGGCATGGCACGGTGCTCCAGCGGGAAAGTGCGTGCAGGCTGGCAGGGTCGGCCGGGCATCGCAGCCGGCCTGCGACGAAGGCGGGAATTGGGCCGCCAAAGGCAGGCAGATGGCGATGAATCCGGGCCGCGCAGGCGTAGACTCGGCGCTGCTGCGCAAACGCGCCATTACTGCAAGGAGCTGCCGCATGAGTGATCACGTCCCGGTGTCCAGGCCCAATCCGCTCCTGGAACGCCTGTTCGGCGGCAACATGCTGGAAGGCACGTTCAAGGCAGTGATCTGGGTCGCAATCCTGAGCGCGCTGCTGGCGTGGACCACGCTGCGCTGAATGACGCTGCCGCGCCAGGCCTGCCGGGTGGCGGGTCCTGCTGACCCGATCACTCCCGCTGCCGCCGGTGCGGCGGCAGTGCCTGTGCGGGTGCTGTCAGGCGCTGAAGGCCTGGCGCAGGCTGCGCAGGGTGGCCTGGCGATGTTCCCTGGCCGTTGGCTCGCCCATTTCCAGCTCCTGCAGGCGCAGTCCGACCAGAGTCATCGACAACGCATAGCCGCGTGCCGCGTCGGCAACGCGTGACAGGCTCACTGCACGGCGGGCCAGTGCATTCACATGTTCAAGGTCGGGCATCAGTCCCAGATAGGCGCGTTCTGCGCTGTCCAGGTCCGGTGCACGCAGGATCGCATGAGCTTCTGCGGTGGGGGAGACGGAGGCCATGGGGGTCCTTTGTCAGGGGCAGCGACAGCATCGTTCGGCCGCGTTGCGGGGTGATGGCTGCGCATGCTGAAGGGGCAACATTGTCAGAACATTGCGCCTGCAACCGCTGGCATGCATGGGCGCAAAACCATGGCCCCAGGCACTATGATCGGCAGCGTTTCCGGTAGACGAGTTCCTGATGCGCATCCTCCTGGTCGAAGACGATCCTGACCTGTCCCGCGCCCTGCAATCGGGCCTGGAGCGGCAGGGCGTGGTCGCCGACGTGGTCGGCAGCCTGGCCGAGGCCGCGCTCGCGTTGCGCGAACCGGTGCACCAGCTGCTGCTGCTCGATCGACAGTTGCCCGATGGCGATGGTGCTGGATTCGTCGCGTCGGCGCGTGCGCTGCGGCCGAACCTGGCGGTGATCATGCTGACCGCCAAGGGCACGCTGTCGGACAAGGTCGAAGGCCTGGACGTCGGCGCCGATGACTATCTGGTCAAGCCGGTGGCGATCGAGGAACTGATGGCACGCATCCGCGCGGTATCGCGCAGGCCTTCGGCGATGGTGACGCCGAGCCTGCGGCTGGGGCGGCTCGAGTTCGATTTCGAATCGCTGCAGGCACAGGTGGAGGGCCAGCCCCTGGCATTGCCACGTCGGCAGGTGCTGGTGCTGCAGGCGTTGGCGATGCGGCAGGGCCGCACGGTGACCCGCAGTGCCCTGGAGGCTGCAGTGTACGGGTTCGATGATGAGATCCAGTCCAATGCGCTCGATGCGCATATCTCCAAGCTGCGCAAAGCGCTGCAGCAGGCCGGGGCGGGGGTGGAGATCCACGTGATCCGCGGCGTCGGCTACCTGCTGGCGGAGGCCTGAGATGGCCCGTCCGATCCGTTCGATCACCCTTGGCCTGGCTTGGCGCCTCTTCTTGGCGCAGGCCTTCACCGTACTGTTCGCGGTGGTCGCGTTGATCCTGACCTGGGGTGACAAGGACTCCTGGGGCATGGACATGTTCGTTGCCGAGGCGGTGGCCAAGGCGGTGCACAGCGAAGGTGGCCGCCTGGTGCTGGACCAGGCGCGCTGGGACAAGCTCGATGCCAACGCCGGGGGAAATCTCTGGTTCGCCGCGGTGGATGACAAGGGCATGTGGCTGGAGCGCGGCACCATCCCAGCGATCCACGCGCCGATGCTGGCGCGGCTGCCGACCGTGGGCGCCACGGAACTGGGCTCGCTGGTGCCCCCTTACCTGGACGTGGCGCGGGTGATGATCCGCAACGAGGACGGGCGCCGCATCACCGTGATGGTCGGTGGCGCGCCCAAGGGCGGGCTGCTGGATGGCGCGCTGATGGTGCTGCGCCTGATCGGCCTGTGGTTCTTCCTGCCACTGATCGTGGTCACCCTGCTGGTGATGCCGACTGTGATCCACCGTGCCATGCGCGGTGTGCGCCGTTCTGCGCAGCAGGCCAAGGAACTGGACATCGGCCAGCCCGGTGCTCGGCTGGATGCGCGGCTGGTCTCCACGGAAGTGGCGCCGCTGGTGGAAGCGTTCAACGATGCCATCGACAAGGTGCAGCAGGGCTACGCCGCGCGCGACAAGTTCCTCGCCGACGCGGCGCACGAGCTGCGCGTGCCGATCGCCGTGGTGCAGGCGCGCCTGGCGCAGCTGCCACAGGGTGAGTTGAAATCGCAGTTGCTGACCGACGTGGCGCGGCTGGGCAATGTTGCCGAGCACCTGCTCGATCTGCAGCGCCTTGACCGCAATGTCGGCGCATTGCAGCAGCTGGACCTGGCGCTGCTGGTGCGTGAGGCCGCCGCGGACCTGGCGCCGTTGGTGGTCGGCGCCGGCTATGGATTCGAAGTGGACGCGCCGGAATCGCCGGTGTGGATCCACGGCGACAGTCTGGCGCTGGGGCGGGTGATTGCCAACCTGGTGCACAACGCGATCGTGCATGGTGGTGGCCGTGGCACCATCTGCGTGCGGTTGGATGCGCGCGGCTTGCTGGAGGTCAGCGATCAGGGCGCGGGCATTCCAGTGGGCGACCGCGAGGCGATCTTCGAGCCGTTCCATCGCCTGCGCGCGGCGGGCAGCGGCAGTGGCCTGGGCCTGCACCTGGTGAAGGAGATCGTGCAGCACCACGGTGGCTCGGTCAGTGTCGGTGAGGCTGCGGGAGGCGGCGCAAGCTTCCGGGTCAATTTCCATCGCGGCAGCGTCCGGCGCTGACGCGTTTGCGGGGCAAGTCCCGATAGGCAACCTGCCGCCGGTAGCGGCAGGCTGGACCCATGGCCGTCGAGCGTTCCCCTTCTCCCTTGCTGGGCAGTGGCGCCGCTGCGGCGCTGACACTGGGGGCGCTGGCCTGCGTGCAGCTGCCACAGCTGCCGCCGCTGTGGGGCTGCATGGTGATGATCGTGCTTGGCATGGCGGGGTGGGGCCTGCGTTGGCGGGGGCGCCTGCCCGCGGTCGTGCTGCTGGGCGCCGGATGGACGGCGATGCACGGGCACTGGGCAATGCAGGAACAGCTGCCGCCAGGCCAGCCAGCACGGGATGTGGTGGTCAGTGGACGGGTCATCGACCTGCCGGACCATGGAGCCGCGCACACCCGCTTCCTGCTGCAGGTCAGCGAGAGCAGCGAACTGCCATCGCTGCGCGGCAAGCGCCTGCAGGTCACGTGGAACGATGCCTGGCGTGCCGCTGATGGCACCGACGCCGGGCGTGGGCGCCATCAGGTCCTGGCCGGCGCGCAGTGGCATCTGGCCCTGCGCGTGCGGGCGCCGCGTTCGCGGATCAATCCCGGTGGTTTCGACGGTGAACGCCATGCGCTGCTGCGCGGCGTGTCCGGCAACGGCACGGTGCGGGCGCCGGCCAGCGCGTGCGAGCTTCAAGCCGCGCATGGCCTGCCGGCATGGCGTGAACGCACCAGCGCCGCCATCGCCGTGCAGGTGGCCCATCCAGCTGCGCGCTTCGTGCAGGCGCTTGCCCTGGGCGATACGCGTGGCCTGTCCGACGCCGATTGGGATCAGTTGCGGGCGCTGGGCCTGACCCATCTGGTGGCCATTTCCGGGTTCCATGTCGGGGTGGTGGCGGGACTGGGGGCGTTGCTGTGCCGAGGGCTGTGGTGGCTGTGTCCGCTGCTGGCCCGGCATTGGCCACGCCCCCAGGCGGCGGCCTGCGCTGCGGCCCTGTCCGCAGCGTGCTATGCGGTGCTGGCTGGCGGTGAATTGCCGACCGTGCGCACCGCACTGATGATCGGGCTGGTGGCGCTGGCGCGTAGCGGGCGGCGCCCACTGGGTCTCGTGCAGGGGCTTGCCCTGGCGGCGCTGGCGCTGCTGCTGCCGGCGCCCCTGTCAGTGCTGTCCGCGGGCTTCTGGCTCAGCTTCGGCGGCGTCCTGTGGCTGGTCTGGTGCCTGCCGCAGGGACGTCCGCGTGGGGTGGTCGCCAACCTGCGCGGGTTCCTGGCCGCACAAGGGGTGGCCAGCGTCGGCCTGTTGCCGCTGGGCATCGCCTTGTTCGGTGGCACCGCCTGGCTGGGGCCGCTGGTGAACCTCCCGGTCATCCCGTGGTGGACATTGCTGGTGGTGCCCTTGTCACTGCTGGGCACCGCCCTGCAGGTGCTGCATGACGGCGCCGGGTGCTGGGCGTGGCGTGCAGCGGCGTGGTTGTTCGAAACCAGCTGGCAGGCCCTGCAGCCACTGGCGGCGCATCCACAGGCGATGTGGTGGTTGGCCGAGGCACCGGCCTGGGCAGTGCCGGCGGCGCTGCTGGGCGTGTTCTGGTGGCTGCTGCCACGTGGTGCCGGGGGCGGGCTGGCTGGCCTCCTGCTGTGCCTGCCGCTGCTGTGGCCATTGCGCGAGCGGCCGGCCGAGGGGGAGCTGGAGCTGCTGGTACACGACGTCGGGCAGGGCACGGCGGTGTTGCTGCGCACCGCGCGGCATGCGCTCTGGTACGACGTGGGACCGCCGATCGGGGGTGAGGGCCGTGAGCGGGTCCTGGTTCCGTCATTGCGCGCGCTGGGGCAGGCACGGCCCGACCGCGTGCTGATCAGTCACGACGATCTCGATCATGCCGGCAACCTGCCGAGCCTGCGCCTTCAGTTGCCGGAGCTGCCCCTGTTGGCGCCGCCGGGCAGCGCGATCGCCGGGGTCGGGCGCTGCCAGCGCGGCCTGCGCTGGCGCTGGGACGGCGTCGACTTCCAGGTGCTGCACCCCGATGCCGGCAGCCAGCGGGCTGGAAACGAGGACAGCTGCGTGCTGCGCGTGGCCAGCGCGCATGGTGGGGTCCTGTTGCCCGGGGACATCGGCCGCCCGGCCGAACAGGCGCTGCTGCGGGCGTCTCCGGCGGCGCTGAAGGCGGATGTGGTGCTGGTGCCGCACCATGGCAGCGGCGGCAGCTCCAGCGCGCCCTGGGTGGCGGCGGTGTCAGCCCGGCTGGCGCTGGTTTCGGCAGGGCACCAGAACCGCTTCGGCCACCCGCGCCGGGACGTGGTCCGGCGCTGGCAGGCGCAGGGAGCCGAGGTGGTGTCCACTGCGGAGTCCGGGGCGATCCGCGTATGGCTTGGCGCACAAGGGCTGCAGCTGCGTGAACAGCGTATCCATGCATCCCGGTGGTGGGATGCCGCTGGGCGGGCGCGGTCGGCTGTTATCCTATCGCCGATCAAACAAGCGGCCGTTGGGCCGGAGGGTTGAAACGTGTGGGAACTGGTCAAGGCCGGTGGCTGGCCGATGGTGCCGCTGCTGCTGTTGGGCGTACTGGCTTTGGCGATCATCCTGGAGCGTTTCTGGTCCCTGCGGCGGACTGAAGTGCTGCCGCCCGGCCTCGGCCAGGAAGTGCGCAACTGGGCCGCACGCGGCAAGCTTGACCCGGCGCACCTGCAGACCCTGCGTGCCAACTCGCCGCTGGGGGCATTGCTGGCGGCCGCGCTGGAAGCCCGCAATCGTCCGCGCGACCAGATCCGCGAGCGCATCGAGGACACCGGCCGCCACCTGGTGCACCGCATGGAACGTTTCCTCAACGCGCTGGGCACCATTGCCTCGGCCGGCCCGCTGCTGGGCCTGCTGGGCACCGTGATCGGCATGATCCAGATGTTCCTGGGCATCCTCGACCATGGGGTGGGCGACGTGAACCAGCTGGCCGGCGGTATCGGCAAGGCGCTGGTGTGCACCGCCACGGGCATGATCGTGGCCATTCCGGCACTGATGTTCCATCGCTACTTCAAGGGCCGCATCCACGGCTACGTGGTGGAAATGGAGCAGGAAGCCAGTGCCCTGCTGGACACGCTCGACGGTCGCCCCGGGGTGATGAACCCGGTCGCGCCGGCGCGACCGGCCAACGCCGCTGCGGCGAAGGCCTGATCGATGCGTATCGGCAATGACCGCTCCCAGGATGAACCGCATATCGATCTGGTCCCGCTGATCGACGTCATCCTGGTGCTGATCATCTTCTTCGTGGTCACCACCACTTTCGATGCGCGCTCGACGCTGCAGGTGCAGCTGCCTACCGCCAGCCAGCAGCCCAACAACGAGCCGCCGCGTTCGCTCAGCGTGCTGATCAACGCCGAAGGCCGTTATTTCATCAATGACCAGGAAGTGCTGCGCAGCGACGTCGAGTCGGTCAAGCAGACCATCGCGTCCGTGGCCGGCAGTGACCGCAGCCAGCCCGTACTGCTGCGCGCCGACGCACGCACTCCCTACCAGGCCGTGGTGACTGCGCAGGACGCGCTCGGTCAACTCGGTTTCCGTCGTATCGCCATTGCAACTGCGCCAGAGGTGCGTCCATGAGTTCCCATCACGCGCCGGTGTGGCCGATCTACAAACGTCTGCTGGGCTACACCCGCACCTACTGGGTGTTCATGGTGGGCGCGGTCATCGCAATGGTGGTCGAGGCCCTGGCCGGCTACCACTTCACCAAGCTGATGGAGCCGCTGGTCAACGAAGGTTTCGTCGACCCGCAGCCGCGCGCGGCCGTGGTGCTGCCGCTCACCATCCTCGGCCTGTTCCTGATGCGCAGCGTGGCCACCTGGGTCAGTGACTACACGCTGGCCAAGACCGGTCGCAGCGTGGTCCGCGACCTGCGCGAGCAGGTGCTGCAGAAGTACCTGCACCTGCCGTCGTCGCACTTCGATACCGAAGCGACGCCGGTGATGGTCAGCCGCCTGAACTTCGATACCGAGCAGGTCACCCAGGCCAGCGCCGACGCGCTGAAGACCGTGGTGGCCGATACCCTCACCATCGTCGCGATGCTGGCGGTGATGCTGCAGATGAGTGTCAAGGTCACGCTGGCGATGCTGCTGGTGGTGCCGCTGATCGGTGGCATCGTGTCCTACGTGGGCAAGCGCTACCGGCGCATCAGCCGTGGCATCCAGGACGGCATGGGCACCATGGCGCAGACTGCCGAGCAGTCGCTGGCCGCGCAGCAGGAAGTGAAGGTGCACGGCACCCAGCAGCATGAGATCTCGCGCTACTCGCGCCTGGCCAACCGCATGCTGGCGCTGAACATGAAGGTCGAGGTCACCCGCGCCGCCGCCTCCAGCGTGGTGCAGTTCCTGGCCGCACTGGCGCTGGCGGTGATCGTCTGGGTGTCGACCCGCGAAGCCCTGGCCGGCCGGCTCAATGCCGGCCAGTTCATGGGCCTGATGACATCGATGATGGCCATCATTCCATCGCTGCGCCGCCTGACCAGCGTACAGACCTCGATTTCGCGCGGTGTGTCCGCTGCCGAGCGCCTGTTCGGCATCCTCGACATGCCAGTGGAGCGCGACCAGGGGCAGCGACGCGTGCAGCGCGTGCGGGGCGAACTGGCGTTCGACCACGTCATGCTGCGTTACCGCGAGGACAGCGGCATCGCCCTGGACGACATCAGCTTCGTTGCCAGGCCAGGCACGGTGACGGCCATTGTCGGCCGTTCCGGCAGTGGCAAGACCAGCCTGATCCGGCTGGTGCCACGCTTCTACGAGCCCAGCGGCGGTGTCATCACCCTCGACGGCGTGGCACTGGACGACTACCCGCTGGCCGACCTGCGCCGGCAGGTGGCAATGGTCGGGCAGAAGGTCATGCTGTTCGATGACACCATCGCTGCCAACATCGCCTATGGCATGGAAGCGACCGACGAGCAGATCCGCGCGGCGGCCGAAGCCGCCAACGCGTGGGAGTTCATCGCACGCATGCCGCAGCAGCTGCAGACCCCGGTGGGCGAGAACGGCGCGCTGCTGTCCGGTGGCCAGCGCCAGCGCCTGGCCATTGCCCGCGCGATCCTGCGCGACGCCCCGATCCTGATCCTCGACGAAGCCACTGCGGCGCTGGACAACGAATCCGAGCGCCTGGTGCAGGACGCGCTGCAGCGCCTGATGCCCGAACGCACCACGCTGGTCATTGCGCACCGGCTGTCGACCATCGAGCATGCCGACCAGGTACTGGTCATGGATCATGGCCGCATCGTTGAACGCGGCACGCACAAGGAGCTGCTCGAACTGGGCGGTCTGTACCAGCATCTGCACAGCATGCAGTTCCGCGAAAGGCAGGACTGATGGCCGGCAAGGGCACCCAGACCCCGCCGTACTGGTATGACGGCACCCCGGTTCCGTGGGCGATGCGCCTGCTGGCGCCGCTGTACGCAGGTGTCACCGCGCTGCGCCGGCGCGCCTATCGCCGTGGCTGGCGCAAGCGCCATTCGCTGCCGGTGCCGGTCATCGTGGTCGGCAATATCACGGCTGGCGGTACCGGCAAGACGCCGCTGACCATTGCGCTGGTCGAACGCCTGCGTGCGGCCGGCTGGAAGCCGGGCGTGGCCAGCCGCGGCTATGGTCGCGAAGACGCCGACAAGCCGCTGTGGGTGCAGGCCGATACGCCAACCGCGAAGGGCGGTGACGAACCGGTGCTGATCGCCTGGAAGACCGGCGTACCGGTGCGCGTGGACAGTGATCGGGTTGCTGCGGGCAAGGCGCTGATCGAGGCCGGCTGCGATGTGATCGTCTGCGACGACGGTTTGCAGCACTACCGGCTGGCGCGCGACATCGAGATCGAAGTGGTCGATGCCCAGCGTCGCTATGGCAATGGCCGGATGATTCCGGCCGGGCCGTTGCGCGAGCCGGTCAGCCGCGCCAGCGAGTGCGATTTCCGCGTGGTGAACCTCGGCCAGGCCGATGAGGAGACTGCGGTGCAGGCCTGTGGCTTCGGCCAGTGGCCAATGGCCCTGCACATCGACAGTGCGCAGCCGCTGGCCGGTGGCCGCGCGCGCCCGCTGGCGTACTTCAAGGGCCAGCGCGTGCACGCGGTGGCCGGCATCGCCCATCCACAGCGCTTCTTCGACATGCTGCGCGCGCGCGGGATCGGCGTGGTGCCGCATGCATTCGCCGACCACCAGGCCTACCAGCCGCAGGACTTGTCCTTCGGCAGCCAGCTGCCGGTACTGATGACCGAAAAGGATGCGGTGAAATGCCGGGCGTTCGGCAACGACTGGCACTACGCGGTTCCGCTGCGCGCCGAGTTGCCCGCCGCGTTCTGGGTGGCGCTGACCGATCGCCTGGACAAGCTGCGACCGAACTGAGCGGCGCCGCGGCGCTTGCATTCACGCGCCGCTGGCCGCATTCCCGTTGTAACGAGCCTGCCGAGAACCGCCCGCATGACCGAATTCGTCGTCGCCATTCCGGCCCGCTTTGCCGCCTCGCGGCTGCCGGGCAAGCCGTTGCGCCCGCTGGGCGGTGAGCCGCTGGTGCTGCATGTGGCGCGCCGCGCGCTGCAGGCCGGTGCCCGCGAGGTCTGGGTGGCGACCGACGACCAACGCATTTCCGATGCACTGTCCGGGTTGGCCGAGGTGAAGGTGGCGATGACCGCGACCACGCATGCCTCGGGCACCGATCGCCTGGCCGAGTGCGCACGCATTGCCGGCTGGGCCGATGACACGGTGGTAGTCAACCTGCAGGGCGACGAACCGTTCGCGCCGGCGACCGGCATCCGCGCGGTGGCAGATGCGTTGGTCGCTGGCACTGCGCCGATGTCGACTCTTGCCAAGACCGTCGAGGACGCACACACCCTGTTCGACCCGAACGTCGTGAAGCTGGTGCGCAACGTGCGCAACGAGGCGATGTACTTCAGCCGCGCGCCGATCGCCTGGCACCGCGACGGCTTCGCACGCAGCCGCGACACGCTGCCGGACGGCCACGACTGGCTGCGCCACATCGGCATCTATGGCTATCGCGCCGGCTTCCTGCAGCAGTTCGCGGCGATGCCGCCGGGCCAGCTGGAGCAGGTCGAATCGCTGGAGCAGCTGCGCGTGCTGGAAGCGGGCTACCCGATCAGCGTGGCGATCTCGCCCGAGCCGTTCCCGCCGGGCATCGATACGCCCGAGGACCTGGAGCGCGCCGAGGGGCTGCTGCAGGCGATGGCCGCGCGATGAGGCTGCTGGTCGTCTGCCTCGGCAACATCTGCCGTTCGCCGATGGCCGAAGGGGCGCTGCGCGCACGCCTGGATGCCTCGCCGCTGGCCGGGCGGGTGCAGGTCGATTCGGCCGGTACGGGCGACTGGCACGTGGGCGAGCCGCCGGACCGCCGCGCGATCGCCTGCGCGGCCGGACACGGCGTGGACATTGGCGGCCTGCGCGCACGTCAGCTGCAGGCGGTGGATTTCGACCGTTTCGACTGGATCCTGTGTGCCGACGAGACCAACCTGCGTGATGCCGGGCGCCTGGCGACGGCGGCCCAGCGTGAACGGCTGGCGTTGTATCTGCCCTGGTCCGGCGGGCAGGGGCGGATAGCCATCCCTGATCCCTACACCGGCGGCAGCGATCATTTCGAACAGGTCTGGTCGCTGGTCGACGATGCTGCAAAACGTGCGGTGGCACGACTGTTGCATGACGCCGACTCCGGCATAATCAGGTCATGAACGTCCAGCCCGTCCCGGACCTGCCCGAATTCGCCACCTGGCTCAATGCCACCCCCTGCACCCTGACCGAACTGCGCGGCCGGCCGGTCGCGCTGCTGTTCGTCAATGCGGCCTCTGCCTGGAGTGCGCAACGCCTGGCCGAGTTCGGCCAATGGCTGTCGCGCCACCCGGGCAAGCTGCAGCCGCTGGTGCTGCAGGTGCCGCGTTTTGATTTCGAACGCGATGCCACGGCCGCACTGAAGCTGCTGCGCCGTCAGGGCCTGACCATGCCCGTGCTGCTCGATGCCGACTGGGATGGCTGGCGCCGCTTCGGCGTTACCGCCTGGCCGACGATGGTGCTGCTGGACGCGCAGGGCCGCGAACAGCAACGGCTGGTCGGGCAGGGCGCGCCCGGTGAACTGGAGCGCGCCTTGAACGCGCTGTGCCAGGGTGCACCTTCGGCGCCGCCGCGTGGCGGCAGCGAACTGCATCCGGAACCGCGCCAGGCCCTGCGCTTCCCGCAGGGGCTGGCGGTCAGCACCGAACGCCTGTACATCGCCGACAGCGGCCATCACCGCATTCTCGAATGCAGCCATGGCGGCCGCATCCTGCGCCAGTTTGGCCTCGGCACCGCCGATTTCATGGACGGCAACCTCGCCGAAGCGGCATTCCACCGCCCGCAGGCGTTGGTGCTGGAGCGCGATTCGCTGTACGTCGCCGACACCGGCAACCACGCGGTGCGCCGTATCAACCTGCTGACCGGCATCGTCGACACGCTGTGCGGCAACGGGCGACCCGGTGCGCCGGTGGAAGGCCCGGTTGCGCAGGCGCGGCAGGTCTCGCTGGACCATCCGGTTGGCCTGGCCATCGCCGACAACCAGCTGCACATCGCAATGGCCGGCGACAACCGCATCTGGAGCTACCACCTGGGCCAGCGCAGCCTGCAATGGCGCGCCGGCAGTGGTTCCATCGACGAGCGTGATGGCAGTGGCCATCTGGCTGCCTTCGCGCAACCGACCGCGCTGGCCGTGGTGCAGCAGGTGCTGTACGTCGCCGATGCGTTGGGATCCTCGATCCGTGCACTGCAACTGCGTGGTGACCTGGTGCAGACACTGGTCGGGCAGGGGCCGTGGCGCTTCGGCAGTGAAGACGGCCCGCGCGCGCAGGCCAGCCTGCAGTTCCCGCAGGCGATCGCACTGGGCGCGGACGCCCCGCTGCTGTGGATCGCCGACACCGGCAACGGTCGCCTGCGCACGCTGCGCCTGGGCGGCGGTGAACTGACCACCCAGCCGCTGCCGCGCCGCCTGCACGGCCCGGCTGGCCTGGCCGTGGGCGCAGGTGCGGTGTGGATCGCCGAGACCGACGCCCATGCCGTGCTGCGATTCGACCCCGACAGCGGCGTGCTCAGCGAAGTCCCGATCAGCGAATGACCGACGTTCCCGCCCCGGCCTTCGACGGCAAGGCCTTCGCGGCCCAGCTCAGCACTGCCCCCGGCGTGTACCGCATGTACGCGGCCGACGACACCCTGCTGTACGTGGGCAAGGCGCGCGCGCTGCGCAACCGCGTCGGCAGCTATTTCAACGGCAGCCCGAAGAACGCGCGGATCATGTCGATGATCTCGCAGATCACGCGCATGGACGTGACCGTGACGCGCTCGGAAGCCGAGGCGTTGCTGCTGGAGAATCAGCTGATCAAGTCGCTGTCGCCGCGCTACAACGTCTCGCTGCGCGACGACAAGACCTACCCGCATGTGCTGCTGACCCGCGAGGACTGGCCGCGCATCGCCCTGCATCGTGGCCCGCGCGCCATTCCCGGCCGCTATTTCGGGCCGTATCCGGGCGTGACCGCAGTGCGCGAAACGCTGAACCTGATGCACAAGCTGTTCAAGCTGCGCAGTTGCGAGGACAGCGTGTTCCGCAACCGCTCGCGGCCGTGCCTGCAATACCAGATCGGCCGCTGCAGCGCGCCCTGCGTGGAGCTGGTGCCGGCCGCGGACTACGCCGAATCGGTGCGCCGTGCTGCGCTGTTCCTGGAAGGCAAGAGCGACGAGCTGACCCGCGAGCTGGGCGAGCAGATGCAGGCCGCCAGCGAGGCCCTGGAGTTCGAGCAGGCCGCGCGCCTGCGCGACCTGATTTCCTCGCTGCGCAGCATGCAGACGCGCCAGTACGTGGACGGCCGCGCCGCCGACCTGGACGTGCTGGCGGTGGCCATGCAGGGTTCGCAGGCCTGCGTGCTGCTGCTGGCTTTCCGCGATGGCCGTAACCTCGGCACCCGCCCGTTCTTCCCGCGCACCAACGGCGAGGAGAGTCCGGAGGAAGTGCTGGCCGCGTTCGTCTCGCAGTACTACATCGAATTCGAGCCGCCGCGCGAGATCCTGCTGGATCGCGAGATTCCCGATGCCGACCTGCTGGTCGCGGCGCTGTCGGCCTCGGCCGAGCGCAAGGTGCAGCTGAAGTGGAACGTGCGCGGCGAGCGCGCCGGCTATGTGGAGCTGGCCAGCCGCAACGCGCAGCTGACCCTGGCCACTGAACTCAACAGCCGCAATGCGCAGCATGCGCGCAGCGATGCACTGCGCGAGATGCTGGGCCTGGCCGAGCCGGTCAAGCGGGTCGAGTGCTTCGATATCAGCCATACGCTGGGCGAGGCCACTGTGGCCTCGTGCGTGGTGTTCGACGCCGCCGGTCCGGTGCGCGCGCAGTACCGCCGTTTCAACATCAGCGGCATCGAGCCGGGCGACGACTACGCCGCGATGCGCCAGGCCATCGATCGGCGCTTCCGCCGTGCGGTGGAAGAGCAGGGCGTGCTGCCGGACGTACTGCTGATCGACGGTGGCGCCGGCCAGTTGGCGCAGGCGCAGGCCGCGCTGGCCGACCTGGGCGTGGAAGGCGTGCTGCTGGTGGGCGTGGCCAAGGGCGTGGAGCGCCGCGCCGGCCACGAAGCGCTGGTGATGCCCGATGGCCGCGAGCTGCGCCCGGGCGCGGCCAACCCGGCGCTGCAGTTCATCCAGCAGGTGCGCGACGAGGCGCATCGCTTCGCCATCACCGGCCACCGTGGGCGCCGCCAGAAGGCACGGATGACCAGCAAGCTGGAGGATATCCCCGGCATCGGGCCGCGCCGCCGCGCCAGCCTGCTCAAGCATTTCGGCGGCCTGGTGGGCCTGAAAGCCGCTGGTGAAGCGGAAATCGCCAAGGTGGAAGGCATCAATGACGCCCTCGCGGCACGTATCTACGCTAACCTGCACGGGTTGGCCACGCCCGATGCGGCCGAGTAGAGAGAGAAGCACGCAAGCATGAAGTTGACCCTGCCCACCTGGCTGACGTTGTTGCGGATCGTGATGATCCCGGTGCTGGTGCTGGTGTTCTACCTGCCCTACACCTGGACCAACTTCGCTTCGGCGGCGATCTTCGGCCTGGCCGCGATCACCGACTGGCTCGACGGCTGGATCGCACGCCGTTACCAGCTGGAGTCGGCCTTCGGCGCGTTCCTCGACCCGGTTGCGGACAAGCTGATGGTGGCAGTAGCGCTGTTCCTGATCGTGCAGGGCCATCCGACGCCGTGGATGGCATTCTGGGCGGCGGTGATCGTCGGCCGTGAGATCGCGGTATCGGCGCTGCGCGAATGGATGGCCGAGCTGGGCCAGCGCGCCAAGGTGCGCGTGGCGATGATCGGCAAGATCAAGACCACCGCGCAGATGGTCGCGCTGCTGTGCCTGCTGTATTCGGTGGCACCGAACGTGCCGGTGGAAGACATCTGGATGGGCTGGCCGGTGTTCCACATCGGCGACTGGACCCTGGCGATTGCCGCCGTGCTGACCCTGTGGTCGGGCTTGCAGTACCTGCACGCGGCCTGGCCGAGCCTGCGCGATGACGAGCGTGCCGCGCGCGAGCGTGCACGGCAGAAGAAGCTGGGCAACTGAGCCCGGGGTCGTATCCCTTTCCGAAGGAAAGGGCTCTGACCCCATTGATGCGCCCATCCACGCATGGCGTGGATCTACTGGAAATGCTGCATCCACGAAGGATGCGAATCTATCGGTTTGCGGGGATGCTGTAGTAGATCCACGCCATGCGTGGATACGCGGTGCAAGGCGCCTCGCAGGCCTCGAAAAAACCGCTTGACGCCATTCCCAGAACAGGTAGAATTTCGCCTCCCAAGCGGGAATAGCTCAGTTGGTAGAGCGCAACCTTGCCAAGGTTGAGGTCGCGAGTTCGAGTCTCGTTTCCCGCTCCAGATTCAAGAAAAACGCTCCCGGAAGGGGGCGTTTTTCGTTCTGCGGTCGTCCCGCCGGCAATCAGTCTTCGTCCTGCGCCGATGCACGCGAACGCATGCCGGTGATGTCTGAAATCCGCCATCCCTCGCCAACAATCCACCGCTTCATCCCCACTTCACCCACACCCCATCGCCCTACCATCCGCGCTGGCGAACCTGCATCTCCGATTCTCCACGGCGATGCAGCCATGCCCCAAACTCCCTCCGCCTACGACCACGATGTGGTCATCGTCGGCGCCAGCTTCGCCGGTGCCGCCTGCGCGTTGGCTGCTGCTCAATACGGCCTGCGCGTCTGCGTGCTGGAACGCAAGGCCGACCCCGGCGAACGCCTGCACACAACGGGCATCGTGGTGAAGGAAGCGGTGGAGCAGACCTGGCTGGGGCGCATGCCCGAACATCTGGTGCAGCGGGTCGCCAACGTGCGCCTCTATGCGCCGAACCTGCGCAGCGTATTGCTGGCCGCACCGGGCTATTACTTCCTCACCACCGATACGCCGAACGTGATGCGCTGGCTGGCCAGCGAACTGCGCGCGAACGGTGTCGACCTGCGCCTGCAGCAGTCCTTCACCGACGCTCGCCGCTGTGGTGACGGCTGGCAGGTCGAAGGGACAGGGCGCTGCGCCTATCTGGTCGGCGCAGATGGCGCACGCTCACGCGTTGCCCAGCGCACCGGGCTTGGCCAGGTGCGTGACAACCTCTACGGCGTCGAGCGTGAGTTCGCCGGCCTGCAGGTGACAGAGGGCGACGCGTTGCATTGCTTCCTCAGCAAGCGCTTTGCACCGGGCTACATCGGCTGGGTCGCGCAGAATCCGACCGGCCTGCAGGTCGGGCTGGCCCTGCGTCATGATCCGCGACAGGCGCGGCCGCTGGATATTGATGGTTTCCTTGAGCATGTGCGCGATGTGGTCGGCATCCCGCCATCTGCGCGTCCCTCGGCCACCCGCGCTGGCCTGGTGCCCTGCGGCCGACCGGATGGGCCGATCACCGGCCAACGCGTGATCCTGACCGGCGACGCGGCGGGCATCGTCTCGCCGCTCTCCGCAGGGGGCATCCACTCCTCGTGGCGGCACGGCTGGGCGGTCGGCGAGGCGATGGCCCGCCATCTGCGTGGGCAGGGGCCGGAAGCGGAACGGGTGGCGCGGCAGGTGGCGCCGGCATTCCATGGCAAGCGCCTGCTGCGCTGGGCGATGGATCATCTGCAGGCCGAATGGCCGTTCAACGCACTGCTGCACACGGCGGCCACGCGGCGCATTGCCGAGCAGGTCTACTTCCACCGCCGCGGCCTGCGCACGTGACGTGTGCTTTGCCAATGTAATTCCAGAATTCTGTATTTATATAACTGAATTCCCAAATAAAACACAGAATTCGGGAATTAAATCAATTGAATGGAATTGGGATTAATTCTATTATTTTGGGTGTTAAACGGCATAGGGAGGGGATGATACGCGCTATGTTGGATTTAAGCTTCAGCAAGCCCAGCGAGGTCGTCAAGCGACTCTGCGGGCGCTTGCGCACAGAGCGCATGGCGTTGGGCATGACACAGTCGGATCTGGCCGGGCGTGCCGGCATTGGTACCAACACCGTGTCCAACCTGGAGGCCGGGCGCAATGTTGGCTTCGAGGCGGTGGTCCGCGTGGCGATGGTCCTTGGTCGGATCAACGAGCTCGAAGGCCTGTTCCAGCCAAAGTTGGACAGCATCGAAGACATTCGGCGCTACGAAGAGGCTGCGAACCGCCTCCGGACGAAGAGGAAGCCCCGTAATGCCTGAACAGGTGAAGGTCTTCTACGAAGGGTGGGGAGAGCGATGGCACTGGGGAACGCTGATCTCCAGCATCGCCCTGACCGGTCGGCCGCTGATCGCGTTCGAGTACAGCAACGAGGCCCGGCGAAGGGGACTGGAACTGTCTTCGTACAAGCTGCCGCTGGCCGGCCCTCCGTTGCGGCGGGATTTTCCGGACCATCAGCTGCAACTGCCCGGGCCTGTGTATGACGCGTTGCCAGACGGCTGGGGCATGCTGCTGATGGACCGCATGTTCAGGCGCCGCGGAATCAACGCTGCACGCATTGGCCCGCTCCAGCGGCTGGCCTATATCGGTGGCAACGCGATGGGGGCCATGACGTTTGAGCCCGTGGCGCCCGAAGGTGAGGCGCCGAAGGTCCATATACCGCTCGAGCAGCTTTCCGCGGAAGTGCAGCAGGTGCTCCACGGAGAAGGTGGTGAATTCCTGCAGACCTTGCTGCTGGTGGGTGGTTCGCCCCAAGGTGCAAGGCCCAAGGCCCTGGTCTATCGCGATCCGCGATCGGGCGCGTTCACCACGACCGTCACGCCCGGCTTCGAAGCCTGGTTGATCAAGTTCCCGGCCAGAGAAGAGCATGCCGAGGTGTGCGCCATCGAAATGGTCTACGCCGAGTGCCTGCGCAGGTGTGGCATCGAGACCCCGGACACGCAGTACTTCAGCCTGCCCAACGGGCTGGCCGCGTTCGCCAGCAAGCGCTTTGATCGCCACGATGGGTTGCGTGTGCCGATGCAGAGTCTTGCTGCATTCACGGGCGCCAACTACCAGACGGCGGGGTCGTTGGACTATGTCAACTTCCTGCGCGCGACCCGGTTGTGCACCAATGACGTGCGGCAAATGGCCGTGGCCTTCGAACGTGCGGTCTTCAACGTTGCGTTCAACAACCGGGACGATCATCCGAAAAACTTTGCCTACATCATGTCGCCGGATGGGCAATGGCGTTTGGCTCCGGCCTACGACGTGACCTTCTGCGAAGGACCCAACGGATATCACCAGATGGACGTCATGGGGGAGGCACTGGAGATTTCCCGTGCTGACCTGCTTCGCCTTGCCGAAGAGGCAGAAGTGCAGCACGCGGACGCCAGTCTGGCGATTGGCAGCATTTGCGACGTGGCCAGCCAATTCACGGAAATCGCCAACAGCATGTACTCAAACGCTATTGCTCAAGACACCTTGATCATGATCCAGGGGCGCATCAACGAGAACGTAGCTCTGTTGCGGGAAGTCCGGCGTGGCCTGCGGCCCTGAGGGCCGGGTCCAAGGGCCTGAACGCCGCCCCACAATGCGGCCGAAAATTCCTGTTGACGCCGTGCAGCAATATCGACACAATAGCGCTCCTTCGACGCAGGTCGAACGAAATCTGCGGGAATAGCTCAGTTGGTAGAGCGCAACCTTGCCAAGGTTGAGGTCGCGAGTTCGAGTCTCGTTTCCCGCTCCAATTTATGATCTACAGACTTCCACTGACGTCTGTAAGTCATTGAAAAGAGGAGCTTCGGCTCCTTTTTTCATTCCAGCGAAAGCCACGAAAGTCCACTGACAGCCACCATTTTTGAGGCCAAAAACAAGGCCAAAGAATGCGGGTCGTGCCGGTTCCGGGTTGTTGCTGGGGTTGGATCGGGATGACAAGCAGCATCGGGCCTAAGTCCAAGACTTAGGAGCTTGATGATGACACTTGTTGGCGCGCATCCAGAACTGACCCACTTTCGGCGGTGATGCGCGGGTAAAACTGACCCACCTGAAGCCCACATCCTGAGCATCTTTTGCTCGGGGGATTTCAGGAGTGATCACCATGGTCATGT